>JANYBQ010000199.1 GCA_025360705.1 Betaproteobacteria bacterium
GACCCGCACGCCGTGGCAATGGCCACGGGCGTGAATACGCGTCAGGGCAGCCGACGCCTGCTCGAGTTCGCCTTCGAACATGCCATCGCCACCGGGCGCAAGAAGGTCACGATCGTGCACAAAGCCAACATCATGAAGGCCCCCTGACGGGCATCTTTCTCGAAACCGGAGAGGACCTGCGAACATCGGGACTGACGCCGCCATTTTTGAAGCGGTGCACGGCTCTGCGGGCGAATCGTCCAGCGACGATCCACCGCCATTTTGCTGCTGCGTGATCAGGCCTTCGACGCCGAGTCGTCTTCCTGGTCCAGGCCGCTCGGGACGAAACTGACGCCGTGGTGAACCAGGTAGTCACGGATCAAGCGTCGGACCACTTGCGAGGGGGTCACGTCCTGTCGGGCGCACAGGGTCTCGAAAGCCTTTTTCTTTGCCGGGTCCACTAACACGGTCAGGCGCGCTGTCTTGAGTTCCATGTGCTCTCCATATGGTATCCATATTATCATTTTAGTGTAATACAGAGCAATATAGATTGCATGATATGCAGGGAAACCCCGATCCTTCATGACAAGCGTCTTCTGGTCGGTCGTGTAGTAGAAGTAGCAGACCACGCCCGCGGCACCAGGCCAGAGGCATAGTAGACCCTGCCGCGGACCGTGGAGAGCAGCCAACCATGCATCTGCTGCACGGTTCAACCGCTGGCGGTGCACGCGCCCGATCTACATCACGCCCAGAAGTCTTGGCAGCCAGATCGACAGGGGCGGCCAATACGTGACGAGCGCCAGGAACACCAGCATCGTTACCAGCCAGGGCCATACCGCGACGGTTAGTTCCGTGATGCCCATCTTCGTGATGCCCGAGGCCACGTAAAGATTGAGACCAACCGGGGGATGGCACATGCCGATTTCCATGTTTACCACCATCAGGATGCCGAAGTGCACCGGATCGATGCCAAGCTTGATCGCGATCGGAAACAGGATCGGCGCCAGAATCAAAACGATCGACGAAGGCTCCATGAAATTCCCGGCGACGAGCAGCAGCACGTTGGCGATCACCAGGAAACCGATCGTTCCCACTCCGGTGCCAATCATCGCGTCAGCCATCATTTGGGGGATGTTTTCGTGGGTCATCAAAAACGAAAATAGCACCGCGTTGGTAATGATGTAAAGCAGCATCGCGCTCATGTTGGCTGACGCCAGCAGCACCCGCGGCACGTCCTTGAGACGCAAATCCTTGTAAATGAACACCGCCGCGATGAATGCCCAGACCGCGCTTACCGCGGCGGCCTCCGTGGGCGTGAACATGCCCGAATAGATGCCACCCATCACGATGACGATCAGCAGCAGCCCCCAAATCGACTCTCGAAAAGCGGTGAGACGTTCGCTCCAGGTCGCCTTCGGCTGGCGCGGATAGTCGTTCTTGCGGGCCAGGTACCACGTGGTCAGACCCAGCATGGTGGCCAACACAAGGCCAGGCACGACACCGGCTATAAACAGCGCGCCCACGGAAGTATTGGTTGACACCGAATACATCACCATGACGATCGAAGGCGGGATCAGAATGCCCAGCGCGCCGGAGGTAGTGATTACGCCGGCGCCAAAACGCGGCGGGAAGCCGCCCTTGACCATCGCCGGCAGCAGGATCGAACCAATCGCCACCACCGTCGCCGGAGAAGAACCCGACACCGCCGCGAACAACGCGCAAGCGACCACGCCAGAGAGTCCCAGCCCGCCGTAAAAATGGCCCACCATCGTGCTCGCGAAGCGGAGCATTCGCCTCGCCACCCCACCGTGGGTGAGAAAGTTGCCGGCGAGGATGAAGAACGGGATCGCCATGATCTCGAAATTCTCTATGCCGGTGAACAGCTTCAGTGCCACCGCTTCAACAGGAACCTGAGTCAGGAAGAACAGGAATGACAGTACCGTCAAACCGAGCGAGATCGACACCGGCATCCCGGTGAGCATCAACACCGCCAGAAGGCAGAAGATAAGCAATGCGTTCACGGCCGGTCTCCCGCGCTTTGGCTGCCGCTGCGAGGGCCGGAAGTGTTGACGGCCAGATCTTCCTCGACCCCTTCAACGTGGCCGTGATCGTGGTGCGGCAAATCGCCCGTGCGCACGAAGTTCAGGCATACCTGCAGAAATCGGAAGCACATCAGACCTGAACCAAACGGCACGGCGCAATAGACGACCCAGGTCGGCCACTCGAGGTCGGGGGTAGTCGGCCCGGCGAACAGACCCTCCGTGTCCAGACCAAGGAACACAAAGACCGCGTAGTGGGCGCCGTTCTCCCATACAAAGCGCGCGCCCAGCGCGCAGACAATGCCTGTGAATAGCGCTCCAGCCAACAGGCCGAAGATGACAGCCTTGACCCGGTAGCTCTCGCTCAGCCGATCGATGAGCACATCGACGCCGACATGGATGCCCGTGCGCACGCCGTAGGCGGCGCCAAACTTGGCCATCCAGACGAACATGATGATGCAAAGCTCTTGTGCCCAGCTCAGGTTCAAGCGGAGGAGCCAGTCCTGCACGCCCGGGATTGCCAAGCCCGCGGCGTAACGGTGAATCACAGCGACAAAAATGACCAAGGTTGCCGCGCCCATCAGGAAGGTGATGAGCCATTCCTCGAGATGGTCCAGCACTTTCAGCATTCGGCATCCCTCCAGGACTCAGAGCGTGAGAGGCAATCGAATGCGCCCGCGCCGGGTTGCCACGGGTGCTGGGGTAGGCGCGACGCGCAGCCAAGGCCGGTGCCTTGGCAAGTGGCGCAACACCCCCCAGCGCCCTTGGCCACCCCGGCCCTACGGGTGAGGCCCCAAAACAGGCCCACTCGTTGTTGCAAAGCCTTGTCGGAGGCCAACCCCGGCTGCGTTTTGCGCCTAGATTGGGCTTGTTTTGGGACCTCACGCGGGTGCATTGGATTGCCTATCACGCTCTCAGGTTCTCAAGACGTCACCACGAGGGCCGCCACCGGTTGGGTCAAAGCTTGGCGGGGTCGAAGCCGGTCTCTTTGTAGACCTCCTGGATCATTTCCTTGCCGATACGCGATTCCATTTCCTTGTGCACCTTGACCAAGACCTTCTTCAAGGCCATGCGCTCCTGCGCGGTGGGTATGTAAATCTGCGTCTTGCCCGAGGCTTTCACTTTCTCGAGCGCACCGTCGTTCTCTTCCTTGGCGATCTTGTTGGCGTAGGTGGTTGCTTCCTTCATCGCCTGCTCGAGCTGGCCACGAACGTCGGCGGGCAGCGCGTCCCAGAACTTCTTGTTGGTGATCACGGCGTAGCCCAGGTAGCCGTGATCGGTGAGCGTCACATACTTCTGCACCTCGTGCATTTTCTGGGTGTACAGATTGGAGTGCGGATTTTCGGTACCGTCGACCACACCCGTCTGCAGCGCCTGGTAGACCTCGGAGAACGCCATGACCTGCGGGATCGCGCCAAGCGCCCGCATCTGCGCCTCCAGCACCTTGGACGACTGGATACGCATCTTCAAGCCCTTGAAGTCGTCAGGCGACTTCAAGGGCTTGTTCGCCGAGAACGACTTGAACCCGTTGTCCCAATACGCCAGACCCTTGATGCCCTTGGGCTCAAGCTTGGCAAAGAGCGACTTGCCTACCGGCCCCTGGGTGACCTTTTCAAGTTCCGCCGAGTTGTCAAAGATGAACGGCAGGTCGAACACCTCGAACTCCTTGACCCCAAGCGGGCCGAACTTGGCCAGCGACGGCGCGAGCATCTGCACCGCACCGATCTGCAGTGCCTCCATTTCTTCCTTGTCTTTGTAGAGCGTGCTGTTGGCATAGACCTCGACTTTGACCTTGCCCCCGGTCAACTCGCCAGCGCGCTTGGCGAAGAATTCCGACGCCTTGCCCTTGGGCGTGTCTTTGGCCACGACATGGCTGAATTTGATGACTATGGGCTGCTGCGCGGCGGCGGCAAAAACCAGCGCGGCGGCGGCCACCCCGAGCAAAAGATGACGGAACTTCATGGTTGTATCTCCAGTGAAAAAGTGGAAGAGAAGCTTGAGCTGGGACGCCGCTTCGAGACGGCTGAAATGCTGCGCCTCGCCAGATCACCTCGGCGCGTTGCTTGAACCGGCGCGGTTACGCGGTGGTAGATCTGGAATATGCGCTTGGCCATAGGGGGTACCTGGGTTCAGAACGTGCGGACCTTGGGCGGAACACTTTCCACCGTCAGTGGCTTCATCCGCACCGGCTTGTATTCGAGGCGGTCGCCCTGGCTGTACCAGAGCGTGTGTTTGAGCCAATCGACATCGTTGCGACCCAGCGGATGTTCGGGATCGTCAGCAGGCCGGTCGTAGTCCTTCACCATGTGGGCGCCCCGGCACTCATGGCGGGCCGCCGCGGACACCATGGTTGCGCGGGCCACCTCGATCAGGTTATCGACCTCCAGCGCTTCGACGCGCGCGGTATTGAAGACCTTGGACTTGTCCTGCAGACCGATGGCTTTGACACGCTCGGCGATAAGCGCAATCTTCTGCACGCCTTCATCCATGATCGCCTGGGTACGAAACACCGCGGCATGGCTTTGCATCGTCTTGCGGATATCGTCGGCGACCACTTGCGCGTATTCGCCCGAGGTCGACCGATCCAGGCGCGCCAGACGATCCATGGAGCGGTCGGCGGCATCGACCGGCAGCGGTTTGTGCGCCGCGTTCTTGTCGTTCAATTCGACTATATGGTTTCCGGCCGCACGACCGAAAACCACCAGATCAAGCAGGGAGTTGCAACCGAGCCGGTTGGCACCATGCACACTGACGCAGGAGCATTCGCCCACCGCGTACAGCCCGTTCACCGGAGAAACCGGGTCCCCGTTTTTCGGCACGACGACCTGACCGTGAATATTGGTGGGAATCCCGCCCATCTGATAGTGCAGCGTGGGTACCACGGGGATCGGCTCCTTGGTAATGTCCACGTTGGCGAAGTTATGCCCGATCTCGTAGATCGAAGGCAGGCGCTTCATGATTGTCTCGACTCCAAGGTGGGTCAGGTCGAGCACGATGTAATCCTTGTTCGGACCGCAGCCGCGCCCTTCCTTGATTTCCTGGTCCATCGAACGCGAGACGAAGTCACGCGGCGCGAGGTCTTTCAACGTGGGTGCATAACGCTCCATGAAGCGCTCGCCGTTGCAGTTGCGCAAAATCCCACCTTCGCCACGGCAACCCTCGGTCAGAAGCACCCCGGCGCCGGCCACACCGGTGGGATGGAACTGCCAGAACTCCATGTCCTGTAGCGGCAAACCGGCACGCGCCGCCATGCCCAGGCCATCGCCGGTGTTGATGAACGCGTTGGTGCTTGCCGCGAAAATCCGCCCGGCGCCGCCGGTGGCCAGCAGGGTTGTTTTCGCCTGCAGGATATGCACGTCGCCAGTCTCCATCTCAAGCGCGACGACGCCGAGCACGTCGCCCTCGGCGTTGCGGATCAGGTCCAGCGCCATCCACTCGACGAAGAAGTTGGTGCGCGCCTTGATGTTCTGCTGGTAAAGCGTATGCAGCATCGCGTGTCCGGTGCGATCGGCTGCCGCGCAGGCCCTTTGCACCGGCTTTTCGCCGTAGTTGCCGGTGTGGCCCCCGAACGGGCGCTGGTAAATCGTACCGTCGACGTTGCGGTCAAAAGGCATGCCGAAATGCTCCAACTCGTAGACCACCTTCGGCGCTTCGCGGCACATGTATTCGATGGCGTCCTGGTCACCGAGCCAGTCCGACCCCTTGATGGTGTCGTAGAAGTGAAAGTGCCAGTTGTCCTCGCTCATGTTGGACAGCGACGCTGCAATGCCGCCTTGCGCGGCCACCGTGTGCGAACGGGTCGGGAAGACCTTGGTGACAACCGCCACGTTCAGGCCGGCATGGGCCAGTTGTAGCGAGGCACGCATGCCGGAGCCGCCGGCACCGACGATGACGACGTCGAACTTGCGTATGGGTAGCGAAGAACTGATTTGCACTACAACCTCCAAAGCACCTGAACCGCCCAACCCGCGCAGCCCGCCAGCCAGACCATTGAAAATACCTGCAGCACCAGCCTGACCCCGACCGGCTTGACATAGTCCATCCAGATGTCGCGTATGCCCACCCAGGCGTGCCACGCCAGCGCAATCACCACGGCGAAGGTCAGCACTTTCATCCACTGGGCGGAAAAGATGCCTGACCACCTGGCGTAAGTCGATTCGCCGGGCATCAACACCTGTGCCAGCAGGACGATCGTGAAAACCGCCATCAGCCCAGCGGTCACGCGCTGGCTCAGCCAGTCCCTCAAGCCGTAGTGCGCGCCAACGACGATGCGTTGGGTTCCGTAGTTCTTCGACATGGCCGACTCCTCAGTACAGACCGAACAGTTTCGCGCCGGCCAGCAGCCACGGCAGGGCGCCTGCCGCGAGCGTGAGCAACGCCGAAATACGGCCGCTTCAAGACTGCGCGGACCGTTGTCGATCAAGCCTGCATCGACTTTAATATGATAATTACATTATCATTGAAATTGTGCGGTAAATGTATTACATTTGTTTTATATCATACGTTGGCCTTCTCCCGTTAGCTACAAGCGAGCCGGGCGGGATATGGCGTCAATCAGGACACTTACATCACGAAGGCTGGGTCATGTATCTCAATCGGTTCGTTCTTCCGTTATCGCCCACGCAGCCGGGGCAGGCTGGGGCATCTGGACAGCCCCCACAAAGTACCGTCCAGCCGGTCACGCTGCATCCGCTCGACGAACCCGGGTCAGCCTTGGCCAGACGCAGCATCTATTTCGACTTCGACAGCTCCTTGTCCGCGACACGGACCGGCCCCTCATCGTGACCCATGCGCGGTATTTGACGGGCAGGCCTTCCGCCATGGTTCGTATCGAAGGCAATACCGACCAGCGAGGAGCGCGCGAATATAACCTCGCCCTCGGCCAAAAGCGGGCCGAGGCCGTGCTCAAGTCGATGCGGCTGCTGGGCGTTCCGGTTGGCGAGATGGAAGCGGTCAGCTTTGGTGGGGAAAAGCCGATCGATACCGCGCACGATGAGGCGGCGTGGGCCAAAAACCGGCGGGCCGACCTCAACTACATCAAGCGCTGATCCCGTTGCCACCCGATCTCATGCATGCCATGCCCGCAGCTTCGAAGAGGGCGCGTTCGCGCCACCATTTGAAGCTCGTGCAGTACGAGCCACCGGGCGCGCAGCCCCATGTATGTGCCGCCATCTGGTGTGACGGGGAACGCGTACAACTCGTCTCGCCGCTGCGCGAACAGTCTGGCGAGCCGGATCCGGGACGCTACCAGCGGGAGTTTCCCGATGTCTTCGCCTCGGTCGGCGCATTCGAGGAGGCACTGGCCTGGCTCGACGCGGCCTGTTTTGCGGCCGGTGATCCGCGCGATGTGCAGAAAGCGTGCGACCGTCATCCGGAATGGTTCCTGCGCTGCGTTCGGTGTGACGAAAGCATCGCCGCGGCCCGTGGGCTGGCCGGACTGATCCGGGCGACCGAGAAAACTACCCCGGTGCCGGACTCGATCATGCGGGTCTGCCTGCTGGAAATCATCAAACGGATATTGAAAGGCGACCTGTATTTGTCCGATACCCAGATTGAGACGACTTTCCACGACGGCAATGACGTTGCGGTACTCAGGTTCGTGCTGGGTCGCGCGTTATTCGTCGCGATGCGCAGAGGCATTACGCCAACCGACGCGGTACGCCAGGGTTTGCTCGCGCATGATCGTGTCAACGCCTATTTCAAGGGCTGGAAACGCTGCCTGCTGGTCCTGCCCGATATCGAAATCGACCAGCCGATGTTCTTGACCCCGCAGGTCGTGATTACCAATATGGACCCTGGCAACATTCGCGCCGCGCTCGCGCGCATGGCCAATCGCTGAGCTAGATGCCTGGCCAGCCGCACCCCTCACCATGACCACACCCAAAGACAAACAGGCGGAACTGCGCCAGGCGTCGCTTGACTACCACGAGCATCCGACACCGGGCAAGGTCGCGATCAACGCGACAAAGCAACTGACCAACCAGCGCGACCTGGCGTTGGCCTACTCGCCCGGTGTGGCCGCTGCCTGCGAGGAGATCGTCGTCAACCCGGCCAACGTGTTTCGTTACACGTCGCGTGGCAACTTGGTCGCGGTGATCACCAATGGTACGGCGGTGCTCGGGCTGGGCAACATTGGGCCGCTGGCCGCCAAACCGGTGATGGAAGGCAAGGCGGTATTGTTCAAGAAGTTTGCCGGCATCGATGTGTTCGACATCGAGATCAACGAGTCGGATCCGAGGAAGCTGGTCGAGATCATCGCCTCGCTCGAACCCACTTTCGGCGGCATCAATCTGGAGGACATCAAGGCGCCAGACTGCTTCGTCGTCGAGCGCGGCCTGCGCGAGCGCATGAAGATTCCCGTCTTCCATGACGACCAGCACGGCACGGCCATCGTTGTAGCGGCGGCCATCCTCAACGGCCTGCAGGTCGTCGGAAAGGACATCCGGCAGGTCAAGCTGGTTGCCTCGGGCGCCGGTGCCGCGGCGCTGGCCTGCCTGAACCTGCTGGTCACCCTGGGTTTTCCGCGCCCGAACATCTGGGTCACCGATCTCGCGGGCCTGGTCTACGAAGGTCGGCAGGAATTGATGGACGACGAGAAGAGGGCCTTTGCGCAAAAGACCGGACTGCGGACGCTGGCCCAAGTCATGCCCGAAGCCGACATCTTCCTCGGCCTGTCCGCCGGCGGGGTGTTGAAGCCCCACATGGTCGCGGACATGGCGCCTGACCCCTTGATTTTAGCGCTGGCGAACCCGACGCCGGAAATCATGCCGGAGGAAATCAAGAAGGTACGCGAGGACGCGGTGATTGCAACCGGGCGCAGCGACTACCCGAATCAGGTCAACAACGTACTTTGCTTTCCGTACATCTTTCGGGGGGCACTGGACTGCGGTGCGATGACCATCACTCCCGAAATGGAGGTGGCCGCCGTTCAGGCCCTGCGTGAACTTGCAATGGCGGAACAGAGCGACCTGCTGATGGCAAGCTACGCCGGCGCCGTCTCGACGTTCGGGCGCGAGCATCTCATTCCGCGTCCGTTCGACCAGCGGCTGATGGTGCGCATCGCGCCTGCCGTGGCCAAAGCGGCCGCCGAGTCCGGCGCCGCCACACGGCCCATCACCGACTTTGACGCCTACCGCGAGAAGCTACAGGCTTTTGTGTACGCCTCTGGCACGACCATGAAGTCGATCTTCAGCGTTGCCCGGAACGCCCAACACAAACGCGTGGCCTATGCCGAGGGCGAGGAAGAGCGGGTGCTGCGCGCCGCCCAGGTGGTAGTGGATGAAGGCCTCGCCCGGCCTACGTTGATCGGCCGACCGGTGGTGATCGAACAACGTATCGAGCGGTTTGGTCTGCGCCTTCAAGCCGGCCGCGACTATGATCTGGTGAACACCGAGCACGACGAACGTTACCGCGATTTCTGGCAGACCTACCTTGGTTTGACTGACCGCCGGGGCATGACACAGCAGACCGCCAAGATCGAGATGCGCCGACGCCTCACCCTGATAGGCGCCATGTTGCTGCGCAAGGGCCAGGTCGACGGAATGTTGTGCGGTACCTGGGGTACGACGGCGATGCATCTGCAGTACATCGACCAGGTGATTGGATTGCGCCAGGGAGTAAGCACGTACGCATGCATGAACGGGCTGATGTTGCCGGACCGGCAGATTTTTCTGGCCGACACCCATGTCAACTACGACCCGAGCGCGGAGCAAGTGGCCGAGATAACCGTGCTTGCGGCAGAAGAAATGCGCCGCTTCGGCCTGACGCCGAAGGCGGCGCTGCTATCGCACTCCAATTTTGGATCGAGCAACCAGCCTTCCGCCGTCAAGATGCGCGAAGCGCTTGGTCGCATCGATGTACTGGCTCCGTGGCTGGAAGTCGACGGCGAGATGCACGGCGATACCGCGCTTGACAGCGCCTACCGCCACGAGATCATGCCCGGCACCACGCTGATAGGTGACGCCAACCTGCTGGTGATGCCCAACCTCGACGCCGCGAACATAACCTACAACCTGCTGAAGACGGCCGCTGGCGGTGGCATTGCGATTGGGCCGGTGCTGCTTGGAGCGGCGCGACCGGTACACATCCTGACGCCCTCCGCCACCGTGCGCCGCATCGTCAATCTGACCGCACTGACGGTCGCGGATATCAACGCGACGCGTTGAATAGTATCCCGAACCATCGACACTGGGACCTGAATCACCATGCCCGATAGCCTGATGTCAGCGCTGCATACCAAGCCCTTTGTCTACGAGACCTTGAGTTCGAAGTCGCTCCACTTCACCATGGGCGAGACCCAAAGCCAGATGCGGCTTCAGGATCCGGATGTGCTGGATCTGGAGTACACCCGCGTGATGATGGGGTTCCTGTTGTTCCATCCGCGGCCGGACCGTATTGCGATGATTGGCCTGGGCGGCGGTTCCATGGCCAAGTATTGTTATCGGCACCTTCTCCGGTCAAGTATCGATGTCATCGAGATCAATCCCCATGTGATTGCCTTGCGCGACGAATTTCATGTGCCCCCCGACAACGAGCGATTCAACGTGATCCGCGGCGACGGCGCGCAGTTTGTTCATGAGCGCGCGACCCGGTACGACGTATTGCTGGTGGACGGATTCGTCAGTCACGGCCTGCCGTCGCGGCTGTGTTCGCAGGGCTTTTACGATGATTGTCGCGAGACATTGCTACCGGGCGGGGTGCTGGTTGTCAATCTGCACGCCAGCCACCCGCATTTCAAGATGCATGTCGCTCGCCTCTGCCGTACCTTCAACGATGCGGTCCTCGTTGTCGACGATGGGGAAATGAACAACAGCATCGTATTTGCCTGGGAATCGGAAAACATCTTTGACAGGCTTCGGCCAGGCCTGGTGCGCACTCCAGGGAGGATTGACAATATTGGCGCAAACCAGTTGCTGGGCGCCTTTGCCATAATCGCATCTGCAATCAGAGACCGGAAACGCTAACCCGCCTGGACGACAAAGCATCTATGGCCCGTGGACTCGCAGATCATCACCGCTCGTTGCTCGCCACCCCAGCGTCGCGAGACCGCGGGGGTGGGCCAGCGGGCAGCGTCGCCTGGCTTTCGATGGTCCCGGGGATCGCCGCGTATGGGGTCCGGTGCGTCCGACGGAGCAAGGCCATGGAGCCATGAGTGGCCTGTCCGCGGCAGCGCAATGGCTTCACCTCGACTGGATGCTTTTGGTGGTTGCGGCATGGCTGCTGGTGGGAGTCGCGGGGGTGGCGGCCTTGCACCGGTTCAACGTGGTGTCCCATGTGCTCTTTCCGGCCGGCGGCGTGCTCGGACTGGTGCTCTTTGGTCTTGCCCTGGGCGCGCTGACGAACACACCCGAGGTGGCCGTGCTGCCGATCGGTCTACCCGCGTTGCCCTTCCACATGCGCCTGGACGCCTTGTCGGCGTACTTCCTGATGGTGATCGGGGCCGCATCGGCCGGCATCTCCGCGTTCGCGGCCGGTTATTTCCGCAAAGGCGAAGGAACGCCGCCGGGTCTTCTGTGCCTTGAGTACCACGTGTTCCTGGCCAGCATGGTAGGGGTCGTGCTGGCCGACGACGCCTACGCGTTCATGGTGATGTGGGAGACGATGGCGTTGTCGTCGTTCTTCCTCGTGACCGCGAACCACCGTATCCCGGAGGTGCGCAGCGCCGGTTACCTCTACATCGTGATGGCGCACATCGGCGCCATCGGGGTGTTGCTGTGCTTCGGCGTGTTGCAGGCCAACACCGGCGACTACACCTTCGGCAATATGCGCGCCCAGGCGCTGACCCCGTTCTGGGCCTCGACCGGCTTCCTGCTGGCGGTCTTCGGATTCGGCGCCAAGGCCGGCATCCTGCCGCTGCACGTCTGGCTGCCCGAGGCTCACCCTGCCGCGCCGTCGCCGGTCTCGGCGATGATGAGCGGCGTCATGCTCAACACCGCTATTTACGGCCTGTTGCGGGTGTCGCTGGACTTGCTGCACCTGCGGCTGTGGTGGTGGGGCGGGCTTCTGCTGGCGGTCGGTCTGGTCACCGCGATGTTCGGCGTGGTGTTTGCCGCCGTCCAGACCGACATGAAGCGGTTGCTGGCCTATTCGTCGATCGAGAACATGGGACTGCTGTTCGTCGGCATGGGGCTGACGCTGATCTTCTCGGGCTACGGCATGCAGCCGATGGCCGCACTGGCCCTGACGGCCACGCTCTACCACGTCGCCAGCCATGCCTGCTTCAAGAGCCTGCTGTTCCTCGGCACCGGCAGCGTGCTGCACGCCACCTCCGAGCGAAACCTCGGCAAGCTCGGCGGCCTGATCCGCACCATGCCCTGGGTGAGCTGGCTCATGCTGCTTGGCGTGCTGGCCAGCGCCGGCCTTCCGCCGCTGGGCGGCTTCGTGTCGGAGTGGCTGCTGCTGCAGAGCTTCCTGTTCGCACCCGGCCTGCCGGTGCCGCTGTTGACCATGCTGATTCCGGTGGTGGCGGCGCTGATTGCCTTGGTCGCGGCGCTGGCTGGCTACACCATGGTCAAGTTCTTCGGCGTGATCTTCCTCGGCCAGCCGCGCGAGGACAAGCTCGCGCACGCCCACGATGCCGGCGCCTGGGAGCGCGCGGGCATGGTGTGGCTGGCGCTCGGCTGCGTGGCGCTCGGCCTGCTGCCGACACAGTTCATCCAGCTGATCGACCCGGTTACCCAACAACTGGTACATGCAGGTCTGGGGGCCCGGGTGGCTGGCCACGGCTGGCTGCTGGCGCCCAACAGCACCGAGCAGGCCAGCTACGGCCCGGTGATTTTCCTGCTCGGCATCCTGGCCAGCTTTGCGCTCGCGTACCTGCTCGTGCGCATCTTCTACCACGGGCGCACGCGCCGCGGGCCGGCCTGGGCCTGCGGCTTTCCATGGGTCACCGCACGGATGCAGGACACGGCCGAGGGGTTCGGCCAGCCGATTCGCCAGATCTTCGACCCCTTCTTCCGGATGCGGCGCGAACTGCCGACCCCCTTCGACGAGCGGCCGCATTACCACGTCATCATCGAGGATCATTTCTGGCACTGGCTCTATGTGCCCGTCGTCGACCTGGCCAACCACATCGCGCGCCTGTTCGGGCTGATGCAGCAAGGCCGCATCTCCATCTACCTGCTGTACAGCTTCGTGACACTGGCCGCCACGCTGCTGGTGGTGATGCAATGAGGCAGACATGAGTTTCACCGGATTCCTGGCGCAACTGATGGAGATCGCGATCGCGATCGCGCTGGCGCCGCTGCTGACCGGCTGGGTCAACCAGTGGCGCGCGTGGCTGCAGAACAAATCGGCGCCCAGCCTGTGGCAACCCTACCGCATGCTGCACAAGCTGTTCAACAAGGAGTCGACGGTCGCCGACCACGCCTCACGGCTGTTCCGCACCGCGCCCTACGTGGTGTTCGGCTGCATGACGCTGGCCTGCGCGATCATCCCCACGCTGTCCACCGACCTGCCGCTGGCGGCCGCGGCAGACGCCATCGCGCTGGTCGGCCTGTTCGCGCTGGCCCGGGTGTTCATCTCGCTGGCCGCCATGGACATCGGCACCGCCTTCGGCACCATGGGCGCGCGGCGCGAGATGCTGATTGGCTTCCTGGCCGAGCCCGCGCTGCTGATGGTGCTCTTCTCGGCCTCGCTGATCTCCCAGTCGACTTCGCTCACCACCATCGTCGAGACGCTGGCGAAGCGTGAATTCGCCATCTACCCGGGCATGGCCCTGGCGAGCGTCGCCTTCATGATGGTGTCGCTGGCGGAAAACGCGCGCGTGCCGGTCGACAACCCCGCCACGCACCTCGAGTTGACGATGATCCACGAAGCGCTGATCCTGGAGTATTCGGGCCGTCACCTGGCGCTGCTCGAGTGGGCCGCGAGCCTGAAGTTGTTCGCCTATTCCTGCATCGGCCTGGCGCTGTTCTTTCCCTGGGGCGTGGCCGACCACCAGGCGCCCGTGGCCATGCTGCTGGCACTGCCCGTGCTGGTGTTCAAACTCGCCGTCGGTGGCTTCCTGCTGGCGATGCTGGAGACGCTGAGCGCCAAGATGCGCATCTTCCGCGTGCCCGAGTTCCTGGGCACCGCCTTCCTGCTGGCCGTGATCGGCATGCTGGTGCAACTGCTGCTTAGCCATTGAGATGAGCATCCTGCTGACCCAGTTTGTCAACCTGCTTGGCGCCATGCTGCTGATGCTCGCGTTCGCCATGCTGTCGCAGCGCCGCATCGTGTCGCTGATCAACCTGTTCACGCTGCAGGGCGCGACGCTGGCGCTGGTTACCGCCGTGGTCGGTTATGTGACGGACCAGCACCACCTGTATCTGTCGGCCGGCCTTACCTTCGTGCTCAAGGTGCTGTTGATTCCCTACCTTCTGCACCGCCTGATCGACCGGCTCAACATCCGCTGGGACATCGAGACGCTGATCAACATCCCGACCACCATGCTGATCGGCATCGGCGTCGTGATCTTCTCCTTCAATCTCGCGCTGCCGATCTCGCGGCTGTCGTCGGCGCTGGCCAGCGGCACGCTGGGCATCGCGCTGGCCTGCGTGCTGCTGTCGTTCCTGATGATGATCACGCGCGCCAAGGCGGTGCCGCAGGTGATCGGTTTCCTGGCCATGGAGAACGGCCTTTTCTTCGCCGCCACCTCGGCCACGTACGGCATGCCGATGGTGGTCGAACTCGGCATCGCGCTCGACGTGCTGATCGGCGTGGTCATCCTGGGTGTATTCATGTTTCAGATCCGCGAGCAATTCGACAGTCTGGACATCCGCCACCTCGAGAATCTGAAGGAGGACTGAGTTGGGCTTCGAGCTGAATGCGCTGGCCTTTCTGCTTGCCTGCCCTCTGGCCGGCGGGCTGGTGCTGGCGCTGGTCGGCCAGCGCGACAACGCACGCGACGTCAATGTCGCCTTCAGCCTTGGCACCTTCCTTGCGGCCTGCGTGTTGACGGCGCGGATCATCCAGGGCGGCCCGATGCTGGTGTGGAACCGCGAGTTCTACATCGACCCGCTCAACGTCTTTCTCGTCACGCTGACCGCGTTCGTGGGTCTGACCACGTCGATATTCTCGCGCCCCTACATGCGGGTGGAGCGCGACCACGGCAAGATGACGCCGCCGCGCATGCGCCTGTACCACAGCATGTACCAGATGTTCAGCTTCACGATGCTGCTGGCACTCACGACCAACAACATGGGCATCATCTGGGTCGCGATGGAGGCCGCCACGCTGACCACCGTGCTGCTGGTCAGCGTGTATCGCACGGCGGCCAGCCTGGAGGCGGCGTGGAAATACTTCATCCTGTGTGGCGTGGGCATCGCCCAGGCACTGTTCGGCACGGTGCTGCTCTACATGGCGGCCGAGAAGGTCATCGGGCCGGAAGGCGGGGCACTGCTCTGGACCAACCTCGATGCGGTCAAGGGCCAGCTCGATCCGAACATCATCACGCTGGCTTTTGCGTTCCTGTTCATCGGCTACGGCACCAAGGTCGGCATGGTTCCAGTGCACAACTGGCTGCCCGACGCGCACGCCGAGGGACCAACGCCGGTGTCCGCTGTGCTATCGGGCCTGTTGCTCAACGTCGCGCTCTATGCGATCCTGCGCTGCAAGGTTCTGACCGATGGCGCGCTGCACAACAATCATCTGACCGGTCGGTTGATGATGGGTTTTGGCCTGCTGTCGGTGGTGGCGGCGGTGTTCTTCCTGATCCGGCAGAAGGACGTGAAGCGCATGTTCGCCTACTCGTCGATCGAACACATGGGGCTGATCACCTTCGCCTTCGGCATGGGCGGCCCGATCGCCAACTTCGCGGGGCTGCTGCACATGACGGTGCATTCGTTGATCAAGTCGGCGATCTTCTTTGCCGTTGGCCATGCCACCCAGCAGGCCGGCACGCAAATCATGGAGCACATCCGCGGCCTGATCAAGGTCAGCCCGACGGTCGCCTGGGGGCTGATGCTCGGATCGCTGGCGATCCTGGGCATGCCGCCATTCGGAGTCTTCGCCAGCGAGTTCCTGATCATCACCACCGCGATGCGCGAGCAGCCGTGGGCAACACCGTTCCTGCTGATCGCCCTCGGCGTGGCGTTCGCGTCGATTTTCAGCCGCGTCCAGCCGATGGTGTTCGGCGAGTCCAGCGTCCAGCCCCTGGAGCATCCACCGGCATTGGTCCCGGTGTTCGTGCACCTGGGGCTCGGACTGATGCTGGGCCTGTACATACCGCCTTATCTCAACACCTGGTACCGCCAGGCCGCGGCGATGCTGGGGAACTGACCGATGACCTTGCCGGAGCTTGGACTCGACCTGCGGCGCCTGCCGGCACCGTTGCCGATCTGGCATGGGCGGGTGGACCGCACCCAGTGGCTGGCCACGGCCCGCGCGATTTCGGAACACGGCGGGCGATTGGTGTCGATGTGGGGCGTTGATCGCCAGGCCACGGCGGGCGGGAGCGCGGCATGTGCGGCCTTTGCCGTGTTCGAAGGCCTGGTCTGGCTCGAACTGGCTGTCGACGACGTGGCCGCCGGTTTCCCCGACCTCGCTCCCGCGTTTCCCTGCGCCGTGCGGATGCAGCGCGCCATGGCGGACCTGTCGGGCCTGCGGGCCGAGGGCAGCCACGACCAGCGCCCGTGGCTCGACCATGGCCTGTGGGGGGCCGGGCCGGCGCCGCTGCAGCGCGACGCCCGGCCCGCATCGGAGAACGCCGCACCATTGCCCGCCGACTACCGCTTCGTGCGGGTCGAAGGCGACGGCGTGCACGAGATCGCTGTCGGGCCGGTGCACGCGGGCATCATCGAGCCGGCTCACTTCCGCTTGTCGGTCGTTGGCGAGAAGGTGCTGCGACTGGAAGCGCACCTGGGGTATGCGCACAAGGGCATCGAGCGGCGCTTCACCGAGCTGGCCCCGCTCGACGCCTACCGGCTTGCCGGCCGGGTATCGGGTGATTCGACGGTGGCCTACGCCTGGGCCTATTGCATGGCGCTTGAATCGGCCTGGGGCTGCGAGCTACCCGTGCGCGCCGCCTGGCTGCGCGCGCTGATGCTGGAACGCGAGCGCGTGGCCAACCACCTGGGAGACCTCGGTGCGTTGGGCAACGATGCAGCCCTGTCCTTTGGCCTCGCGCAGTTCTCGCGCCTGCGCGAAGACTGGCAGCGTCTGTCCAGGGAAGCCCTGGGGCATCGCTTCATGATGGACGCCATCGTGCCCGGCGGCGTGGCAATGGACCTGTCGGCGCCGATGCGCGATCGCCTGCACCAGCAGTGCGATGCGGTCGAGCGCGATGTGCGTGCGCTGCGCATCGTGTACGACGAACATGCCGGCCTGCAGGACCGGTTTCTCACCACCGGCCGCGTCATGCCGGCGTTGGCTGCGCAGCTCGGCCTGACGGGGCTCGCGGGGCGTGCCAGCGGGCAGGCCTTCGACCTGCGTAGCGATCACCCGTGGACGCCTTACGACCGTTTCGAGGTACGCATGGCAACGCACCGGAACGGAGATGTGGCGGCACGCGTCACCGTGCGCTTCGAGGAGGTGTTCGAATCGTTGCGGCTGATTCGCGCGTTGTGCAGTGGCGTGCCGTCAGGCGGGATCCGGGTCGACCCGCGGCCGCCTTCGGCACGGGCGGCTGGTGCGGGCTGGGTGGAAGGCTGGCGCGGCGAGGTGTTCGTCGCGCTGGAAGTCGGAGCCGACGGCGCCATCGTGCGTTGCCATTGCCACGACCCGTCGTGGCAAAACTGGCCGGTGATCGAACATGCCACCATCGGCAACATCGTTCCGGACTTCCCGCTGATCAACAAGTCGTTCAACTTGAGCTACTCCGGGCACGACCTCTGATGTGGCGCATCCTCCAACAAATCGTGCGCACCGGCATTGTCACGGAGCCGACGCCGCAAGTCGTGGATGCCGACGGCGCGGCGGTCCAGCGGCTGCATCGGGACATACTCGATATTCTGGGCCACGCGTTGACCATTCGCGTGGTCGATGCCGGGTCCTGTAATGGCTGCGAGCTGGAGATCAACGCACTCCACAACCCGTACTACAACATCGAGGGGCTTGGCATCAAGTTCGTCGCCAGCCCGCGCCATGCCGACATGCTGCTGGTGACCGGGCCGGTGTCGCGCCACATGGAAGAGGCGCTGCGCCGCACCTATGACGCCACGCCCGAACCGAAGCTGGTGATCGCGCTGGGCGACTGCGGTTGCAGCGGCGGCATTTTCGGCGAGAGTTATGCCAGCCGCGGCAAGGTGGCCAACGTGATCCCGGTCGATGCGACCGTACCCGGTTGCCCGCCGCCGCCGATCGATATCCTGCGTGGGATTCTCGGCGCGGTAAAGCAACGACAGGCCAAACCTCGCGCGGGTTAGGCATGCAAATCGCAGATGGATTTCTGCTTACGCACAATGCGACTGGCACCGGCGTGGCGGCCGCGGCCTTCACCTGTCATGTCAGTCGTGTGCATGGAGCACGGACTGCCGAAGCCGGTTCGGCGCCAGTGCACCGACGGAGTCCAGGATCGGGTAGGCAACGGAGCAGATGTGCGAGTTGATGCGTTTGAGATCGCTGATCAAGTCAAGGTAAAGCGAACTGGTTTGAATGCTTTGCACCGTGTTGACGGCGAGCCGTTCAAGATGGGTGGAGACGTATTCACGCTCCAGCCCACCAAAGCGCGCCTTCTCTTCCAGCAGCTTTTGCGCGTCGCGCACGTTGCCCTGCAGGAAGACACTCAGGCCCAGGCGCAGGTTGTCGACGAGGTGGGCGTGTAAATCGCTGACCTCGACCATTCCGGCTTCCGAGAATTCGTGACCAGGATTGATCTTCTTGTCTTCGATGTCGATCAGGATGCGTTCAATGATGTCTCCAATTTGTTCCATATTGATGGTGAAGCTGATGAGGTCTGTCCAGCGCCTCCCTTCGTTGTCGCTCAAGGCTTCGCGGGATATTTTGGTCAGGTAGTATTTAATGTCGGAGTACAACGCGTCGACCGTGTCGTCCATCTTGCGCAGATCCTCGGATAACCTGCGGTCGTTGTTCTTGATGACGCGCAGCATTCCGGTCAGCATCGACTCCACCGCGTCGGCCTGGTGCATCGCTTCGCGCACCGCGCACGAGATGGCGAGCGAAGGCGTGGCCAGGGCCGAAGCATCCAGGTGGCTCTGGCGTCCATCGACCGTGCCAGGTTCGGGTTTGGGCAGCAGCTTCTCGACCCAGCGTGCGACCAATGGGGTCAAGCCGATGAATACCAACCCGACCAGTAAATTGAGGCTCAGGTGAAACAACACGACAAGCGTCGCCAGATCGTCCACCCACAGGTGCATGTTCTGGAGCCAGATCGGTATGACAGGGGCTGCAATGGCGACCCCGATGACCTTGAACAACAGGTTGCCCAGCGCGACTTGGCGCGTCTGGATACTGGCGTTGAACGTCGTAAAAACGGCCAGCAGACCACTGCCCAGATTCGCTCCGAGCACCAGACCGAGCGCAACATCGATCGGGACCACCCCTGTGGTCGCCAACGTGGCCGTCAGCAGCACGATCGCAAGGCTGGTGTACGACAAAACCGACAGGACCGCGCCAGCGGTGATTTCAAGCAACAGGTCGCTGCTCAAAGACGCGAGCAAGGCCTTGACCGCCGCGGCCTTGGTCAGTACGGCAGCCGATACTGACACCAGGTTCAATGCCAGCAGCATCAGGCCCAGACCAATCAGGATGCGGCCAACCCGCCCAACGGTGGTGGACTCGCGCGCGATGAACAGCACCACCCCGACGAAAATGAACAACGGCGAAAGCCACGACAGGTCGCGCGAGAACACCACCGCCATCAGGCTCGTGCCAATGTCCGCGCCAAGCATTGCCGCCAGCGCCGAAGGCAACGCCATCAACCCCTGGCCGACAAGTGAAGCCACGATCAACGCGGTTGCCGTGCTTGCCTGCACCAGCGCCGTGACGCCGAGGCCGGCCATGACGGCGGCGAGTCGGTTACTGGCGCTCTTGGCCAGGACGTTGCGCAGACTGGCACCGAACACGCGCAATATGCCGGTGCGTACAAGCTGGGTGCCCCATACCAACAGGGCGATGGCAGCGAGAAGGTTCAGCAGGTGGGTCAAGTAACTGGTTTGGGCTGCCCTAAGCCCTATCCTTCGATCCGCGCACATTCCGGTCTGGCCATTCGATGCCCGCCGGCATCAGCGTTGGCGCCTTGATGCGCAATTGCTTGTTCACGTTCCGGCGTCCGAAAACAACCTCGATGTCGGATCGCGCCACGCCGAATTCCCCGGCGAGGAATCGCACCATGTGGTCCGTGGCCCGGCCCACGCGCGGGGCCTCGGTCACGCGGACCCTCAACTGATGGCCCTTCACTTTGCCGATGGCGTCCCGGGACGCGCCCGGCGTGCCCACGATGTTCAGAACCAGCGTGTCCCCGTCCCAACTACAGAAAGACTTCGATTGCATGCGTACGCTCGGTTCGCTTTCAGGCGAGAACCGCACGCGTGCAAAGCAGGTCGGCCTCGACGGCCAGTTGCTGCTCGACGTAGCCGCTTGCCCTGAACTTGAATACACCCGCCTTGTGGCGCAGGAGCTTTGCATGCAGCGTTAGCTGGTCTCCGGGCTCGACCGGCCGCTTGAACCGAGCGGCATGGATGCCGCCGAAGTAGTACATCGTCTTGTCGTCCGCCACCCCCCCGAAGGTGACGATGGCGAGCAGGCCGGCGGCCTGTGCCAGGGCTTCCAGCAACAACACGCCCGGCATCACCGGGCGGCGCGGAAAGTGCCCCTGGAAGAAAGCCTCGTCGATCGAGACATTCTTCAGCGCCTCGATGCGCTTGCCTTTCTCCAGCTTCAAGACGCGATCCACCAGCAGAAACGGGTAGCGGTGGGGAAGCCTGTTCAGAATCTCGTAGATGTCCAACTGCACGGAGTCTCCCGGTAAATCGACAAGACGAATGCTTGCCTTGCCTTGCCGCAATTGTGCACCCGGAAATGCGTTTTATGTGTATCGGACAATCATGGAATGACAATGGCGAACAACTCTACGCTCACGCGCCCGCCAGATCCTTGGCCAGCATGAACCCCGATCCCGCTCCGGTGCCGGCGCCCGGCCAGGTCGATGCCCCCACCATGTACAGGCTGGCGACGCCGGTGCGCCAGCGTGAATGCCCGAAGGCGGGGCGGAAACAGAAGAACTGGTCGAGGTGGTGGCTGCCGGACAGGCTGTCGCCGCCCACCAGGTTGGGGTTGTCGCGCTCCAGGTCGGCGGGGGACAAGACATGCCGCGCCAGCACCTGCGCGCCAATGCCGGGCGCGTGGCGCTCCAGCAGCGCCAGCGCGCGGTCGGCATAGGCCTGCTTCAACTGCTCCCAGGGCGCCGGCGCCAGCAGCCCGGCCGCGTCGCCGCGCACGTCGGCCGGCAACACGCGCACCTGCACCCACAGGAGGTGCTGCCCGGCGGGCGCACGGCCCGGGTCGTACACGCTAGGTTGACCGACCACCAGCACCGGCTCGGTCGGCAGCAGGCCGGCCATCGCTTCGCGGTAGGTGCGCGCCATCTGGTCCAGCGATGGTGCGATGTGCACGTAGGCAAACTTGCGCAATTCAGGTCCGGCACGCCAGTCGGGCAGTTCGCGTAGCGCCAGGTGGATCATCATGGTGCCCGGTCCCGATCGCAGACGCGCCGGCGCCGGCAGCCGGGGAGATGAAGAGAGCCGACCCGTTGCAGGCGCGGCTTCTACCCCCCCGCTCGCCGGAGTTGCCAGCAAGCCGCCATACAAGGCGCGCGGATGGATGTTGGCGATCACGGCTTTGTCCGCCGGTATGCGCGTGGCGTCGGCCAGGACCACACCACGCGCCCGGCCGCCTTGCACATCGATGCTGGCCACCGTGGCAAGGGTGCGCACTTCACCACCCGCCTGTTCGATCACCCGCACCATGGCGCGGATGATGGTGTCGGCGCCGCCCTGGCCCAGTGCCATGCCGAAAGCCTGGTTGGCCATCGATTCGAGGTAAGGGAACAACGCACCACCGGCCACGTCGGGCCCGAAGTCCAGATGCAGGCCCCAGGCGCCCATCATGGCCTGCAACCCTTCGTCCTCGAAACGCGCACCGAGCCAGCTGCGCGGGCTAGACAACAACATGCGCAGCGTCTCCATGCACCAGGCCATGCCTTTGGCGCGCCACATTTTCCAGACCACGCGCGCCATTGCCCAAGACGGAACCGGTGTGCCCAGCAGCGCGAACAGATGCGGAGCGTCGGCGCCAAAACCGGTCTGCATGACACGCCAGGTTTCGGCATCCCGCGGGTTGCGTGCGGCAATGCGAGCGCAGGTGGAAGCCAGGTCGGTATCCACGCCAAGCCAGCGCCCGTCGTCGAATACCGAAGCGAAGCTGTGCGATGCCGGCACCAGTGCCAGCCCGGCCGCATCCAGCCTGGCCCTGTGTGCCGCGTAAAACGGGGACCCCGCGAACATGCTCAGGTTCATGGCATACAAGTCGTGGCGAAAGCCGGGCAGGGTTACTTCGGCCGTCTTGACCGCGCCGCCTGCCGTTGCGGCCTGCTCCAGCACCAGCACTTTCCAGCCTTTGGACGAAAGGTGCACGGCGGCGGCCAATCCGTTATGGCCGGCCCCTACGACGATGGCATCCCAATCCATACCAGTGCTCCTTGCAAAGATGGACAGTCATTTTGCGGCCTGGGGCCCGCCACGCGAGCCGTGTTTGCGCAAGTCAGTGAAAGGCGGACAGCAGCCTGCGACAAACGGATAAAGGCGGCGGTTTTATTTCCCGTGGCGCGCAAGCAAGCGCTGCGTGGCAGGAGTGTAGTCGGCCGGATCGGCTGGCAAAAGCCACTGCTTGAAGCGTGTCAAAGCGCTCAAAGGCAAGCCGATGTCTTGCAGCAATTCATCGATATGGTGCAGCGAAAACGGAATGATATTGGTGCCCCTGGAGTGCTTGCCCTCGGTGCGTTCCTCCATCCACGCCAGCCGCGCGGTGATGGTTTGGTTTTGTTCCGCGGCAGAGGGCAGCTTGAGCCCCCCGCCGATCAAGTCGGCAATCCAAAGCGCACCGATTTCGCAATTCAGCTGGCTGAAGAATGACGAGTTGTAGCCGTTGAAGGCCAGGCGCGGCACATGCACCGGAATCATGGACCGATACAGGCGGAAGTTGCCCTGCGCATCGGTCAGCTGCTCAACGATGTGCTTTGGCAAGAAGGGCACACGCTGATGCCAGCCCGTGCCACAGACCACCAGATCCGCGGGGATGGTTTCGCCCGTGCTCAGTTCCGCGAATTTCCCATCGGGCCTTGCCAGTAGCTTGCGGATTTCAGCGTTCTTCTTGACCTTGATCCGGCCAGCTGCCACGTTTTCAAAGAAGCCATCGGTGACAAGGCTCACTGTGCTTCTGGCGATCGTCTCAAACGGCTGTGGCGGCAGCAGGTCCAGTTCCTTGAGCTTGCATTGCCTGGTAACGACCCACTGCACCTGCCCGAGCATGGAGTTGCGCAAGGGCTTGCCAACACCATGCAAAAAGCGCTCGAAGCCTTTCAGATGAATGTACTTGAACAAGCCTTCACCCATGCGCGTGAGCAGCAGGAACTTGTAGTTCAGCACGTTCATTAACTTCCTGGGGACTTTCCAGATCAGGTGGCGTGCCACTACGTTGGTGGAGGCCGCATGGGTGCTGACCGCCTGTGCCACGTCGCAGGATGACTTGCCGTAACCCACCACCAGCACGTGTTTGCCCGTGACCTCGGCATGGTTGTGCAACTGACTGGTGTGGCATACCCGCCCGCCGGCCCGCGTAAATTCCGCGGCACCCGGGAAATCAGGCACCATGGGTTCCGAGAAGATGCCATTGCAAACCATCAGATAGCCACATGTCTGGATCGCCCGCGCCTTCGTCAAGCGATTGACGGTGTTAACCGTCCACAGCGTGCCGTCCGCACTGGGTTGCGCAGCACTGACCTCGCAGTTCAAATGGATGTGCTGGTCAAGTTGAAAATGGCGCGCGTAGTTCGCCAGATAGACCTGGACTTGCTCGCCCGAGGGCCATTCCGGGTAGTCTTTGGGGTACGGGAAGTCCGACAACGCATAGGTGGAGCGTACGTTTTGGGTGGTCAAGCCGGGATAACGGCGCGCGGCGCTCCACACGCCGCCGACATCGGCCTCTTTTTCGAAGACCGTGACCTCATGTCCAAAGGCCTTCAGGATTTTTGCCGTGCTTAGGCCCGCAAACCCGGCACCGATGATGACGATACGCATATTTGTTCACCCCATCAATTTCGGAATGGCTGGCTCGTAAGACTCCGGCCCCATGGCCGAGTAACCGCCGTCGACCGCGTAGTCTGCGCCGGTGACGAAGCTGGCATGATCGGAACACAGGAACAGCACCACCTGGGCCACTTCCTCCGGATTGCCCACGCGGCGCAGCATGTGAAACGGTGCAGCGACCCGGTCGGTCTTGGCGCGGTCGCCGCCCGACAAGCGGTCCATGATGGCCGACCAGGTCCAGCCCGGCGACACGCTGTTGACACGGATGTTGTCAGGCGCCAGGTCCATCGCCATGTTGCGCGTGAGCTGCACCAGTGCCGCCTTGCTGACCGGGTACAACCAGCGCCCGGTCTGTGCCACGCCGGAGGAAATGCTGGTGAAGTTGACTACCGCGCCGCCGCCGGCTCTTTGCATGTGGGGGCGCGCTGCCTTGAGCATCATGACCGCGCTGGCCACGTTGACGTTCATCGTGGTGAGCCAGTCCGCGCGAGAGGCATTGATGCCGTCGTCCACATAGGTACACGCCAGGTTCACCAAGAAATCCACCCCGCCATGACGGGCGGCGGCCTGGTCCACGCAGGTCTGTAGCTGCGTGTCATCGGTGATGTCGGTGGCCGAGAACCAGACCCCCGGACCGCAGCTGTCGGCCACCGCCTGGCCGCGCGGGCGATCGATATCGGCCAGTGTTACTTTGACACCGGCGTCGAACAGCGCGCGCACCAGGACCGCTCCCATCAGCGTTGCGCCACCCGTCACAAGGGCGCTTTTGCCCGACAAACCTTTGAACATGCGGTTCTCCTTCTGGTCAAGACCACCCTCTCGAGGCGAGACGGTCTGACCGTGGTCAAAAGGTACGCGATCCGCAACGCCGATTGCATCCCGAAAACGCAGGCCTGATCCGGATTGCGTATTTTTGTGAAAGGCCACTGGTCCGCGAAGTTTCGCGGCACCCTGACGATGGCGCGTTGACGCGTTGACGCGCAACGATCGCCCGGCATCCGGGTAATTGACGATGGTCAAAACCATGGCAATTGGTTACATTGACTTGACCATGTCCGCATTGCCCGCCCCGGCCAGCCTGCCACTTTCGCGCTACCAGATCTTCCATAGCCGGGATGTGGATGAGGCGCGCGAGTGTGTCGCACGGATTTTTTGCCCGCATGGCCTGAGCACGTCCAGGCCCGGGACCACGCTCGATGCGCGCCACCACAGCGCACGTTTGCACCGCGACGTGAGTCTGAACTACGTACAGTACGGGCCCGAGGTGGACATCGACCCCGGGTACCTGGGCGACTTTTACCTGCTGCAGATTCCATTGCGCGGCGGTGCCTCGGTGCGTTGCGGCAGCCAGCGTGTGATGGCGAGCGTCCGGATGGCTTCGCTGCCTTCGCCCACCGAACGCCTGAGCATGTGCTGGGCCGAAGACAGTCCGCATCTGATCGTGCGCTTTTCCCAGGCGGCGTTACAGCGGCAGCTGGAACAACTGATACAGGCGCCGCTGCACCAGCCGCTGGTGTTCGATCTGGGGCTGCCGCTGGACGCGCCGGCCCTGGCGCCGATGCTCAATTTCGTCAAGTACCTGTGCGCCACGCTTGATCAAGACCATGCGTTCGGGGGCACGCCGTTGGCAGCGCAGGCCGAGGGCTACTTGCTGTCATCGCTGCTCACACTGGCTCCGCACAACCACACCCAGGCCTTGCAGGCGGGGGCCCGGCGCAGCCTGCTGCCGCGTTCGGTCCGCCGGGCACAGGATTTCCTGCACGACCATGTCCATGCGCCGCTGTCGCTGGCCGATCTGTGCCAGCATCTTGGGGTCAGCGCGCGGGCGCTGCAACTGGCCTTCAAACAGCATACCGGCCAAAGCCCGATGGACTACTGGCGCGCTATCCGGCTCGATCACGTGCGCGAGGGTTTGCTGCACGTCAATCCGCGGGCGCCGGTGACTGTGTCGCAGGTGGCCACCGAGTATGGCTTTCTGCATCCGGGGCATTTCGCCGCGCAGTACCAGGAGCGGTTTGGTGAGCTCCCGACCCAAACGCTCAAAATGGCAGGTGTTGTCTTGCGGGTGTGAGTTGAGCTTGCCGGGCAACGCGGCCGGCTAAGGCCAGGGCCGCGAGTTCGCCAGCCGCAACGCCAACTTCCTGTTCACGCCGGCCCCGCGGGCGCTGATCCGCGAACGCATGGCGGCTTCCCGCTGGTCGGCACCCCGGAGCAGGTGGCCGATGGCATCTGTTCGCTGCACGCCGCGTTGCGTGATTCGTCTGCCAGCCTACAGAACCTGCTCCAGAAACGCGCGCGTGCGTTGCTTTTGCGGGTTGCCGAAGACCTGCTCGGGGGCGCCGTGCTCGACGATCACGCCCTGGTCGGTGAAATAAACCTTGTGGGCGATTTCGCGCGCAAAGGCCATTTCATGGGTGACCAGAATCGATGTCAGGCCTTCCTCGACCAGTTGGCGGATCGTGACCAGCACTTCCTTGCGTGTTTCGGGGTCCAATGCCGCGGTGACCTCGTCGAACAGCATCACCGATGGCCGCATTGCGAGTGCGCGGGCGATCGCTACGCGTTGCTGCTGGCCTCCGGAGAGCTCGCCTGGGTAGCTGTTTTCCTTGCCGTCCAGACGCACCTTTTTCAGCAATTCGCGGGCGCGCATCTCCACTTCCTGTTTCGGCTGCTTGAGCACCTGAATCGGCGCCATCATGATGTTTTGCAGCGCGGTCTTGTGCGGGAACAGGTTGTATTGCTGGAACACGATCGACACGTCCTTGCGCAGCGCAATCATTTGCCGATCCGTGCGCAGTTGGTGCACAGCGTGCGCGCCGACGAAGACTTCTCCGCGATCCACCGGAATCAGGCCGTTGATGCAGCGCAGCAGCGTTGACTTGCCCGATCCGGATGGGCCTATCACACACACTGCCTCGCCGGTGTTTACGGTCATCGACATGCCGCGCAGGACTTCGACGGAGCCGAACGACTTGTGAACATCGGCAACCCGAACGATCGGCGTTGCGGGAGGGTTGTTGCTCATGGCGCTGCTTGGCGGGGCAAAAGAATGCGATGCTCGGGCGGGGAAAATTCCAAGTCCATGGGGGTTTGGGTTCAGCGTTCGGCGTAGCGCGATTCGAGGCGCCGGGTCCACAACGCGATCGGATAGCAGTAAATGAAAAACCACAGCAGAACGTAGCTGTAGATCGGCACCAGCAAATCGGTGCGCGCCTCGGCGGCGGTGATACGGCCCGTGATGGTCATGACTTCGCCCACGCCAACGATAGATGCCAGCGTGGTCGCCATGGTCAGGATAGCGTACCAGTTCATCCACGGCGGCAGCATCCGTTTCACGCATTGCGGCAGGATGATTTTCCAGAGCGTCTGGCGGCGCGAGAACGCAAGCGACCGGGCCGCTTCCCATTGTGCGGTCGGGATTGACTGCACGGCACCCCGCACTATTTCGGCGAAGTTGGCCATGATGGGAAGAGCCAGGCCGAGTGTTGCCTTGATCCAGTCCGGGAGCGGCACCGTCACACCGCCCAAACGCAGCTCGAACGGCATCAGGAACATGACGAAAAAGAGCAGCACGAGCCACGGCGCATTGCGGAAAAACTGCACCACGACCCATGAAGTTCCCCGTACCGGCGCCAATAGCGATATGCGCGCAAAACCCAGCAGCAGGCCGGCCACCGTACCGAGCACCATGGCCATACCGCTGATCAGCAGGTTGAACAAGAACCCGCTGGCCAGCAGCGGCGTCCACTTCAGCATCAGCTCGACCACACTTGCGCTGGTGTCCCGAACCTGCACCTGCGCCAGCGCTATCGACGTGACCAGCACCGCCAGCAGCACCACGCCGGTACGGGCGGCGAACAGCGAAGCGCCGCTGGATCGGTCGGCCGTCCAAGGCACTGCCGGACGCAGCCGCAAAGGCAGCAGCACGTCAAAACGCCCGCGGGACGCGTTCACTGGCCGAACCCTGGCACACGCAAACGCTGTTCCAGCCATTGCATCAGCTGGTTGATGACACCAACAATCGCCACATAGGAAATCAGCAGCACCACCATCATCTCCGGAACGTTGACCTGTTCTGACCAGATCTGCGCCGACATGTAGAGCAGCTCGGGCACGGCGATCGCGTAGGCCAGCGTTGTGGTCTTGACCAGGTTGATCAGGTTGTTGGTCATGGCCGGCATCGTGATGCGCAGCGCCAGGGGAAGCACCACCAGCCGGAAACTCTGGCCGCGGGAGTAACCCAGCGACTGCGCTGCCTCGGTCATTGCCTTGGGCACGGCTTCGATCCCGGCGCGGAATATCTCGGCTGCAAAAGCGGCCTCCAGCAGGGTCAGCGAAACCAGCGCCCAGCCGAATGATCCCAATAACGGAACACCACCCACCTTGGGTAACAAGGGGCCAAGCGCGAAATAGAAAAAATACAGCTGGACCAGTGGCGGTGTGTTGCGAAAGAGTTGCACGAAGCCATTCGCGCCGCGCCGCGCCAGCGCCGTTCTCGAGCCGCACATCCATGCGGTGAACGCACCCAGCGCCATACTCAAGATCAGGCAGTAGGCAGACAGTTTGAGCGTGGTGGCAAACCCCTCCAGAAATCGCGAGCGGTCATAACTGTCATAAAAAATCGTCAGCTTGATGCCAGTGTTCTGGTGCAGCCATTTGAACCACGCTGCGATGTCATCCACAGCGCCGCCTGCAGACTACTTGAACTTGGCCTGCTGCTCGACCAGGAATGGCGACTGCTGGATGCCCCACTTCTTTTCCAGGTCGAGGATGAAGCCGGTCTTGTGCCACTCCTTGCTCACGTCGCTGATGAAGGCGGCAAACTTGGTGTCTTCCTTGCGAACGCCCATCCCCCATGGCTCGGGGTCGATAGAAGGCAGCACCATCGCGTAATCGGCCCACTTGGCATCGCCCATGATGCCGGCGAAAAACGTGTTGTCGAACACAGTGCCCACGCAGTTGCCGCCTTCGAGCGCCGCCATCGCTTCCGTCACTCCCTTGAAGACTGCCATTTGCGCGCCAAATTCCTCGCCGGTGCGGCGGTTGTAGTAGGCGCCCTGCACGCCGCAGACGGGTTTGCCTTTCAGATCGGCCCAGGTCTTGAGCCCGGAATTCTTTTTGGCGAACAGGTTGGCTGCGCCGGCGTAGTACAGAGGCTGCGGAATAGCAACGACTTCGGCCCGATCAGGCCGGTAAGCCATGGTTGCGATCATCATGTCGATCCGGCCCTGCTTGACGAACTCCATGCGGTTTGCCGCTACCACGGGAACCAGTTCGATCTGTACCCCCAGGCGTTTGGCGATGTCATTGGCCAGATCGATTTCCAGCCCCACGATCTTGCCGGACGGGTCGGTGTAACCGAAAGGTTTGTAGTCGGCCTTGACGCCAACGACGATCTTGCCTTTTTGCTTGACGCTGGCCATCGTGTCGACCTGCGCCCACACCGTGCCGGCAGTCAAAAGCGCCAGACCCGCGACGAAGCCAAGCCATTTGCGGCGCAAGAATATTTCGTTTTGCACGGTGACTCCTGATGATGATGATGAGGCTGCGCTGCGGCCAATAAAGCGCTCCACAAAACGCGCTGGATCGCCAAACCGCAATCCCCATAACTATTCTTGCACATAATAGTTATGCCAAGCTAGGTATTTACCATGGGGGCTCTGCAAGCTCGGTCGTGCGCCCCGCGCAAACCCGCCCAAGGCGACAGTACAGGCGCTGTCGGCGAGGGTTGGCGCCGCCGGCCTATTGCGCCAGACTAATTTCGCTGCCGAGTTCCGGCACTGCCGCCACCAGCAGGGGCAGATACTTTTCAGCCAGCAGACGGCGTGTTTCGCCAGCCAGGCGGGTGGCGGTTTCCATCCATTCGCCTTCGCGCGTGACCAGCGTCACCTGGCGCTCGGGCGCCGGCGCCGGCAACTTGCGCACCACCACGCCACGCAACCGCGACAGGCCCTGCAACACGTGCAGCGGCGTGGTCATGGCCCAGCCAAGGCCATCGGCGACCAGCGAACACATCATGTCCGCGTTGTCCACTTCGATCCGACGGCTGGTCGGTACCCGCGCCACGCGCAGATAACGCTCGACCATTGCACCGGTGACGGAGCGGCTGCTGTAGCGTATAAAAGGCAGATCGCGCCCGAGGTCAGCCAGCGTGCGAAGGCTCGGATTCCAATGACTCCCCTCGGGCATCAGCAACACCAGTTTCTCGGTCAGCAGCGGGATTCTGGACAGACCGTCGTAGGCGTCCAGCGCGTCGGCTGAAACGATCAGGTCGACCCGCCGCTCCAGCAGGTCGTTGGCGTGCGCTGGTGTCAGGCCCTGCGATACAAACAGGTCTCCAGCGCGCAGCGCGGCATACCGGATCAGGTCCGGACCGAGGGTTTCCGCAAATGAATCGACCATTGCAATACGCAGCGACGGCCGCTCACTGAGTGCCGCCACATGTTGCGGCAGCGCATGCAGCTCGTGCAGGATGCGGGCCGCCTGGCGCGTCAGTTCGCTGCCTTCCACGGTCGGGCGGAATGGCCGCCGCGACCGGTCAAACAGCGTGCAGCCAAGATTCACCTCGGCCTGCGACACCAGTTGTGACACCGACGATTGGCTGCACTGCAGCCGGCGCGCAGCGGCTGACATGCTGCCGCTTGCGGCCACCGCGAGTACCGCCTCCAGGCTGGCAATCGACAAGCGGGCGGGTTGATCGGCAGCCAGGCGCGGGGTGTTGCGAAAACGGGGCATGGAAGGCTGTAAATGGCGTTAGTATTAAGAATAATCATACTCTTGGGGCTGGCGCGTGATTCCATTTGCGCGCTGCGTAGCTGCGGAGGCACACTCGGCTGCATGAAGTATTCGGTTTTCTCGCTTGCCCGCCAGGCGCTGCGCGGCCATTCGGGTTGGCCGATGGCATGGCGCAACCCGGAGCCGAAGAAACGTTATGACGTGGTCGTGGTGGGTGGTGGTGGACATGGCCTTGCGACCGCCTTCTACCTGGCCAAAAACCATGGCATCAAGAACGTGGCGGTACTTGAAAAAGGCTGGATCGGCGGCGGCAACACCGGCCGCAACACCACCATCATCCGCTCCAACTACATGCTCGACGACAACGCCCATTTTTATGAGTGGTCGCTCAAGCTCTGGCACCAGTTGTCACAGGAGATAAATTACAACGTGATGTTCAGTCCGCGCGGGGTGTTGAACCTGGCCCATACCGAAGCGCAACGCGACCAGTACTTTCGCCGCGGTAATCAGATGCTGCTGAACGGCATCGGCGCCGAGTGGATGACGCGTGAGGAAATTGCCCGGTTGGTGCCGCATCTGGACTGCTCGGACCATCCGCGGCATCCGATTTTTGGTGGTTTGATGCAACGCCGTGGCGGCACGGCGCGCCATGATGCGGTGGCATGGGGATACGCGCGTGCCGCGTCAGCGCTGGGCGTGGACATCATCCAGAACTGCGAGGTGCAGGGCTTCATACGCGAAGGCAACCGGATCGTCGCGCTGCAAACCTCGCGTGGGCGCATAGGCGCGGGCCGGGTAGGCATCGCCGTCGCTGGCCACACCGGCACGGTGGCCGGTCTGGCGGGGCTCAAGCTGCCGATCGAGAGCCACGTGCTTCAGGCCTTTGTTTCCGAGCCGCTCAAACCAATTCTGGAGACCGTCGTCACTTATGGGGCCGGCCATTTCTACATCAGCCAGTCGGACAAGGGGGAACTGGTGATGGGTGGCGACCTGGATTTTCATCCGAGTTATTCGCAAAAGGGCAATCTGCCGATACTCCAGGAGGCGGTCGCCGCCGGGCTGCAGATGTTCCCGATGCTGTCGCGAGTGCGCATGTTGCGGCATTGGGGCGGCATCATGGACATGACGCTGGACGGCAGTCCCATCATCTCCAAGACACCGATCGACAATTTTTACCTGAACGGTGGCTGGTGTTACGGCGGCTTCAAAGCCACGCCGGCCTCGGGCTGGGTGTTTGCGCACACCATCGCCCACGATGCGCCACATGCACTCAACCGTGCCCATTCGCTGGAGCGCTTCCAGACCGGCCAAGTGCTCGACGACAAAGGCGCGGGCCCGACCGCGCAATGGCACTGATGCTGCACGAATAAGCCATGCAACAGTTCACCTGCCCCTTTTGCGGAATGCGCGACCAGTCTGAATTTACCTATGTGCGCGAAGTAGCCCAAGTCCCCACGCTTGATGCACCGCTGGCAGACTGGCAGAGTTTTGTCTACACGCGCGATAACCCGTGCGGCGCACACGCCGAGTGGTGGCACCACAACCACGGCTGCCGGCAGATGCTGGTAATTGTGCGTGACACCCTGACCCATGCGGTGCTTCAGGTCGAGGCGGCGCGTTCGTCCGGGGTGAGCACATGAGCCAGCGGCAGTTGAATCGCCTTGCCACTGGCGGGCGCATACGGCGCGACCAGCCGCTGGATTTCAGTTTCGACGGCACCGCCTTGCAGGGTTTTGCCGGTGACACGCTGGCTTCGGCGCTGCTGGCCAACGGCGTCACGCTGGTGGGCCGCAGCTTTAAATACCATCGCCGCCGCGGCATCTACAGTGCCGGCCCTGAAGAGCCTAGCGCCCTGATGCAGTTGCGCCGTGGCGCGCGCACCGAGCCCAACACCCGCGCGACCATGGTCGAGTTGTATGCCGGCCTGTCGGCCGACAGCCAGAACCGCTGGCCATCGCTGGCGTTCGACTGGCGCGCCATCAACCAGAAGTTCGCCGCCCTCATGCCGGCCGGTTTTTACTACAAGACCTTCATGTGGCCGCCCAAGCTCTGGATGTTCTACGAAAGCCAGATTCGCAAGGCAGCGGGACTAGGTGTGTCGCCGCTGGCTGCCGACCCTGACCACTACGCTTTCGAGTTCGCGCATTGCGACCTGCTGGTGGCCGGCAGCGGGCCAGCCGGTCTGTCGGCGGCACTGGCTGCGGCGCGCACCGGGCTACGCGTGGTGCTGGCCGATGAGCGCGCCGAACTGGGTGGCTCTGCGCTGTGGGAACGCGACGCCATCGACGGTATGCCGGCGCCGGACTGGGTGGCGCAGGCGCTAGTGGAACTTACGGCAACCCCCAATGTGCGGCTGTTGCCGCGCAGCACGGTGTTTGGTTACTACGACCACAACCTGGTCGCGATCGCCGAACGCGTGACCGACCACCTGGCAGATTCGCCAGTGGGGCTGCCACGCCAGCGCCTGATCCATTTGCGCGCCCAGCGTGTGGTGATGGCCACTGGCAGCATCGAGCGGCCGCTGGTATTTGCCGACAACGACAAGCCGGGCGTGATGCTGGCGTCGGCGATCCGTACCTATATCAACCAATACGCGGTGCTGCCGGGGCGGCGCATCGCCATCTTCACCAACAACGACGACGCGTACCGCAGTGCGTTCGATGCCCGGCGCGCCGGTGCCGACGCGGTGACCATCATCGATTCGCGCGCCAGCATCGATGCGGGCTTGATCAGCCGGGCGCGCGAAGCCGGCATCGCACACCACGGCAACGCCTGTATTGCGGCCGTCCACGGCAAGGCGGTGGAATCGGTCGAGGTGGTGCGCCGTGACGGATCGCGCATCGCGCGCGTGGCGTGCGATCTGCTGGGCAGCTCTGGCGGCTGGAGCCCAACCGTCCACCTGGTCTCGCAGGCCGGCGGCAAGTTGCGGTTTGATGAGGCGATCACCGCCTTCGTGCCGCACACCACGCGTGCCGCGATTGCGGCCGCGGGAGCTGCAAACGGCGAATTCACGCTGGCTGGCGCGCTGACGCAAGGCCACGCTGCGGCACAAGATGCTGCGCGGCTGGTCGGACACGTGTGGCCCGCAGGAGCCGCCGCCGCGCCGCACGCCGCGCCGCAGGCAGCGCCGCGCATCGAGCCGCTCTGGCAGGTGCCCAAGACCGCGTCGCGTGGCAAACGTTTTGTTGATATTCAGGATGATGTCACCGCCGCCGACATCGAGCTTGCGCACCGCGAAAACTTCCGCTCGGTAGAACACCTCAAGCGCTACACCACCTTGGGCATGGGGACCGACCAGGGCAAGACGTCCAACGTGAACGGCCTCGCC
>JANYBQ010000207.1 GCA_025360705.1 Betaproteobacteria bacterium
CGCTCGATGAATCGGCGCCGTGCGGCCCGGTCGCGGTGGCTACGCAGGTCACGCCCGAAAACGCGAAAAGCGCGCTCAGCAAGAACGACTCGCCCGACATTTTTTTCGACTACGGCCTCAACCCGTACCGGGGTTGTGAACACGGCTGTATTTACTGTTATGCCCGGCCGACACATAGCTACCTTAATCTCTCGCCGGGACTCGATTTCGAAACCAAAATTATTTCGAAACCCAATCTGGCGCAGGTGTTGGCGCGCGAACTGCAGTCGCGCGCCTACATACCGCGCCAGATCATGATCGGTTCCGCGACCGATGCCTACCAGCCGGTGGAACGCGAACTGCGCGTGACCCGCAGCGTAATAGAACTGCTGCATCGTTGCCATCATCCCTTCGGCATCGTGACCAAGGGCAGCGGTGTCGAGCGCGATCTCGATCTGATCGCGCCGATGGCCGAGAAAAAGCTGGCTGCCGTCTACGTGACCATCACCACGCTGGACGGCGCATTGGCACGCAAGCTCGAGCCCCGGGCGGCTGCACCGCAGCGCCGGCTGCGCGTGATCCGCACACTGGCCGAAGCGGGGGTACCGGTCGGGGTCAGCGTGGCGCCGCAGATACCGTTCATCAACGACGACCTCGAGCAGGTGCTGGAAGCGGCGTTCGAGGCTGGCGCCCGCAATGCTTTCTACACCGTGGTGCGCCTGCCGTGGGAAGTCAACCCGCTGTTTCAGCAATGGCTGGACCTTCACTATCCGCAGCGCGCGGCGCGTGTCATGGCGCGTATTCGCGAAATGCGTGGTGGCAAGGACTACGACGCCGACTTCGCGACCCGCATGAAAGGCAGTGGCATATGGGCGCAGCTGATAGGCCAGCGGTTCCATAAGGCCTGCGCCCGGCTGGGCTTCAACCGCGAGCGGATTGAACTCGATATGAGCTTGTTCCGCCCTTCCGCGCTGGCCGGGCAGCACAGCCTTTTTTAGATCGCATATTTGCACCCGCCTGGTGCCACCGTCCTGCTTCAGCAATAAATCCACCTCATTGCCAAAGTTGTTAGGCCAAAGTACAAGGCTGCGCAATGCCCCGCGCCGCCCGCCATTGGAGCGCTTCGGTGGCTGGTGGCGAACCGGCCCGCAGGGCGCCGCCGCCGTCCTGCCGGACGGCTTACTTCAGCACCTCTCGCAGGCGGTGCGCGGTGGCCTGGTCGATCGATCCGCGTTCCACCGCCAGCGCAACGGTGCTAGTGCACAGCGTGCGATAGACATTCAACGTGTGTTCGCTCAAGGCGGACAGCGCGGCCACGTGTTTTTCCACCGAGCCCACGTCCCCGCGAGACACCGGCCCCGGCATACCCCCGGCTATGCCCGCCGATTCGATCGAAGCCAGGGTGCCTCGGGCCATCGGCAGCATGGCCTGCAACGCTTGCGCTTCCGTTGCGCCCCATGACTCCCACACGCGCGCGGCTTCGGCGAACAGCGCGTTGATGAACTGGGAGGTGAAGCCGGCCGACGCGTGGTAGCGCGCCCGCATGCCGGGCGGCAGGCGGTTGACGCGGCAGTCCAGCTGCCCGGCCAGAGCCACCAGGATGGCGTTGAGCGGCTCGTCGGCCTCGATGGTGATGGTCGAGCCCGGCAACGACGCCACGGCGGCTGCGGGGTCACCAAAGGTCTGCATAGGATGGAAGCCGCCGATGGCGGCGCCCTGGTCGCGCGCGGCGTATAACGCGTCGACCTCGGTCACTCCGCTGCAATGTACGACCGAAACGCCCGGGCGCCAGCGTAGCGAAGCGCAGGCTGGGGTGATGGCAGAGTCGGGCGTGGTGAGGAAGATCAGATCGCAACCATCTACTACCGCTTGCGCAGTCATGGCTTGGCAACCCTTGATGCGCCCGGCCAACTCGCGCGCGCTCACGGGGTTGCTGCTGGCAACGGCCGTCACCCGCAGCCCTGCTGCCTCGAAGCTCCATGCCAGCGCCGTGCCGAGTCGGCCCGCGCCGATAAAACCGATGCGCAAGCCGGTGCTGCTATTGCCCCCACGCTTGTCACTGCGTGTACTGTGCTGCCCTCCAAGGGAGCTTTCGCACCTTGGCAGCGGCCCGGCGGTGCTCATTTCGTCATGCCGTCTTCCCGGCCCAGGTGCGGTAGCGAGCGAGCGGGCCCAGATCGGGTGCGACGCCGAGGCCCGCGCCCTGGGGCACCGGCACCCGAC
>JANYBQ010000229.1 GCA_025360705.1 Betaproteobacteria bacterium
AAAAGCACATACATACAAATATATTTAGTGACTACAAATTCGCACCAAAAAATGGCCGCGTATAGCGGCTTTCTCCAGCTACGAGAGCACGAAAATCGCGATTTGGTGGCTATGAAAAGGGAGGAACTTCAGCCTAGCCGCAAGCCGTCTTCAGCCGCCAAACTCCTGTCCCAGTTCCTGTGCGCGGCGCCGCGCGGCGTGCAAGGCGCGCACAAAACCCGGCCGGATGCCGTCCTCGTCCATCGACGTAATGGCGGCATGTGTTGTACCGCCTTTGGACGTGACGCGCTGGCGCAATATTTCGGGCGGCTCATTGCTGGAGCGTGCCAGCTCGGCAGCGCCGATGAAGGTCGCCACGGTAAGCTTGTAAGCCTGTTCGCGCGTAAGCCCCATGTCTGCTCCGGCCGCCGTCATCGCTTCCATGAAGTAATAGACATAAGCCGGCCCCGAGCCGGAAATCGCGGTTACCGCATCCAGTTGCTCCTCGTTATCGACCCACAGAAACTCGCCCGTGGTGCGGATAATTTGCCCCACTTGGTATTGGTCGTTGTCGCTCACGCCAGGCCGCGCGAAAAGGGCGGTAATGCCCTTGCTGATGAGTGCGGGTGTATTCGGCATGGCGCGTACCACGCGCTCGCTTGAGAGCCACCGTGCGATGCTGCTGCTGGGAATCCCGGCTGCCACGCTCAGGTGCAGTGCGCTCCTGGTGTGGAAACGGGTTTGCAGCGCGGCCTCCTTGAAGGTTTGCGGCTTGACCGCCCACACCACGATGCCGGCCGTTTCCAGCGACGGGCCAGGAGCGTCCTGCGCCGCAATGCCGAAGTGGCCTTTCAATTTGTCGCGCGTTTCCGCCAGTGGTTCCACCACCGCGATCTGATCCCGTGGGTAGCCCTGTTCCAACATGCCGTTAATGATGGCGCTGGCCATGTTGCCGCCGCCGATGAATGCGATATCTCCGTCCATGGGTACTCCCGAGATTGATGGGCCTGACGCGTCGAGCCGTCGCGACAGTCTAGCCCCAAGCAGGCGCATGCGGTAATCTCGGCGGCCTATGCAAACCATTCTTGCGCTCGACCAGGGAACCACCAGCTCACGCGCGATCCTGTTCGACCGCGCCGGACAGGTGGTGTCGGTAGCGCAGCAGGAGTTCAGGCAGATTTTTCCCAAGCCGGGCTGGGTCGAGCACGATGCCAACGATATCTGGCGCTCCCAGTACGCGGTAGCCCGCAAGGCGCTCAAGCAGGCCGGTTTGCAGGCCGCGGACGTCGACGCCATCGGCATCACCAACCAGCGCGAAACCACGCTGTTGTGGGACCGGAAAACGGGCGAACCCCTAGCCAACGCCATCGTGTGGCAGGACCGCCGCACAGCGGGACGTTGCGACGCATTGCGCGAGCTGGGGCATGCCGCGACGATCCAGAATAAAACCGGCCTGGTGCTGGACGCTTATTTTTCCGGCACCAAGTTGCAGTGGCTGCTGGACCATGTGCCGGGTGCACGTGCCCGGGCGCGCAAGGGCGAGCTGGCCTTTGGCACGGTGGACAGCTGGCTGATCTGGAAATTGACCGGCGGCCAACGCCACGTGACCGACGCCAGCAACGCATCACGCACCTTGCTGTTCAATATTCACAGCCTTCAATGGGATGAACAGCTGCTGGAGTTGTTCGACATACCGCCGTCCGTGCTACCGCTGGTGGTGCCTAGCTGTGGTGAATTGGGCCACGCCGACGCAGCCCTTTTTGGTAGCCCGCTGCGTATCGCGGGAGTGGCGGGCGATCAGCAGGCGGCGACTTTCGGGCAGGCCTGCTATGTGCCCGGCATGGCCAAGAACACCTATGGCACTGGTTGTTTCATGCTTATGAATACCGGCCAGGCAGCAGTAACCAGCCGCCACAAGCTGCTCTCCACGATTGCTTGGGTGGGGCCCGGCGTGTCGATACAACCCGCCATGGCGTGTTACGCGCTGGAGGGATCGGTGTTTGTGGCCGGTGCCGCGATTCAGTGGTTGCGCGACGGTTTGGGCATTATCAAAAGCGCTGAAGACGTGCAGGCACTGGCGGAGCAGGTAGACGACACCCAGGATGTTTACCTGGTGCCGGCGTTTGCCGGTCTGGGCGCACCGGACTGGGACGCTTATGCGCGCGGGGTGCTGGTTGGCATCACGCGCGGGACTACGAGCGCGCACATTGCCCGTGCCGCGCTGGAAGCGATAGCGCTGCAAACCGCCGGCATTTTTGCCGCCATGGCCAACGATTCAGGCATTGCCTTGAGCGAGTTGCGGGTGGATGGTGGGGCCAGCCGCAACGATTTGCTGATGCAGTTACAAGCCGACTTTCTGGGCGTGCCGGTGCTGCGGCCACGCATTACCGAAACATCCGCCCTGGGTGCTGCCTACCTGGCAGGTCTGGCGACCGGGTTCTGGACGGACGTCGATGAGGTGGCATCGCAATGGGCGATGGACCGCCGCTTCGAGCCGGTCCTTGGCGCAAACGCACGTACCGAGAAACTGGCGCGTTGGGGGCAGGCCGTGCAGCGCGCGAAGGGATGGGTAAACCATTGAGCGAAACATTCGGCCCCGGCGCATTGCCGACACTGCGCCGGGACCTGATCGCGCGGCTGATGCAGCCTCACACCTATGACGTGGCCATCGTGGGCGGCGGCGCAACTGGCCTTGGCGTTGCGCTGGACGCGGCGGCACGCGGGTTCAGCGTGGTACTGGTGGAGTCGCACGACTTTGCCAAAGGCACCTCGTCGCGCGCCACCAAGCTGGTGCACGGCGGCGTGCGGTACCTCGCGCAGGGAAATATCGCGCTGGTCCGCGAAGCCTTGCATGAGCGCAGCATGCTGTTGAACAACGCGCCGCATCTGGCCCAGCCGCTGGCTTTCGTGATGCCGTCCTACCAGTGGTGGGAGACGCCGTTTTACGGTCTGGGCCTGACCGCATACGACATGCTGGCCGGCAAAGCGGGGCTCGGAAAAACCGAATTTCTGAACCGACGGCAAACCCTGGAGCTTTTGCCCAACGCGCAGGCCAGCAATCTGCGCGGCGGCGTGAAGTATTGGGACGGCCAATTCAACGATGCGCGGCTGGCGCTGGCCCTGGCGCGTAGTGCGGCGACCCAGGGCGCCTTGCTGGTGAACTACTGCCGGGCGACCGATCTGGTGTTCGGGCAAGGCAAGGTAACGGGATTGCAGTGCCAGGATACGGAGACCGGCGCGGCCATCACCATCAAGGCGCGCTGCGTCATTAATGCGACCGGCGTGTGGGTGGACGAGTTGCGCCAGAAAGACGGCGACGCGAATAAGGGCGATGGGCGTCGCCCGACCAAAGCCATGGTGGCGCCAAGCCAGGGCGTGCACATTGTCGTGGAGCGCGAATTTTTGCGTGGCGACACCGCGCTGATGGTGCCCAAAACCGCCGACGGCCGAGTGCTGTTCGCGGTTCCGTGGCTCGGCAAAGTCATCCTGGGCACCACCGATACACCACGCCACGATCTGGCGCGCGAACCGCGTCCATTCCGGCAAGAGGTGGAGTTCATCCTGACCGAGGCGGGACGCTACCTGCAACGCGCGCCGCGACGGTCGGACGCTCTCAGCGTATGGGTAGGCCTGCGACCGCTGGTGAAGCCGCAGGACGACGATGGCGACAATACCAAGGGCTTGAGCCGCGAACATACGGTGCTCGTGAGCCGCAGCGGCCTTGTCACGGTGACCGGAGGGAAGTGGACCACCTATCGCGCGATGGCCGAAGACGTCTTGCAGAAGTGCTTTGACAAGGCGCTGCTGGAAAAGCGTGCGGGCGGAGTAACTACTCACCTGAAGCTGGTGGGAGCGGAGCAGACAGAGCAAGCCCAACAGTCGATTGGCAATGCGCCGGGCATTCATAGTTATGGCAGCGAACAAGCGCAGGTATTGGCTTTGCCGGGCGCGCAGTCGGAATTGGCGCCTGGTCTGACCGAGGCCATGGTTCGATTTGCGGTGCGATACGAATACGCCCGCTGCGTGGAAGACGTACTGGCGCGGCGCTCGCGACTGCTGTTTCTGGATGCGAAACTGGCCGGTAAGGTTGCTGCCAGGGCCGGCGAAATTGTGCGGCAGGAGACCGGCGCCGACCCTAAAACCGAAGCGTTTTGCGCCTTGGCTCAAGACTATTTGCGTTTGCCGTAACAGCGTCTTTTGATTTGCTTGACGCGCTCGCGCAATTTATTGCATAATCGCAGGCTTCGCTCTTTACCGAGCGAGTTAGTTTCTGCCCAACCGAAGCAATGTGAGTGGTTCACGTTGTCCACGACGGGCCCAAGACTGACCTGTGTGTCCTGGGGCTTCGAGAAATCGAATAACCAGCACAAAGGTGCAAGTTGGGAATATTGAAATGATCCAGACTGAATCCCGATTGGAAGTTGCCGACAATACCGGCGCCAAATCCGTCCTTTGCATCAAGGTGCTGGGCGGATCGAGGCGGCGTTATGCGAGTGTCGGCGACGTTATCAAGGTAAGCATCAAGGAATGCGCTCCGCGTGGCCGCGTCAAAAAAGGCGAAATCTACAGTGCCGTGGTGGTGCGTACCGCCAAGGGTATCCGCCGCAGTGACGGTTCGCTCGTCAAGTTCGACAGCAACGCGGCGGTGTTGCTCAACGCCAAACTCGAGCCTATCAGCACCCGTATTTTTGGGCCGGTAACGCGCGAATTGCGGACCGAGAAGTTCATGAAGATCGTGTCTCTCGCCCCAGAAGTTTTGTAAGGACAGGCCATGAACAAGATTCGCAAAGGCGACGAAGTCATCGTGCTCACCGGGCGCGATAAAGGCAAACGCGGCAAGGTTGCGCTGCGCAAGGACGACTCCTACATCGTTGTCGACGGCGTCAACACGGTGAAGAAACACACCAAGCCGAATCCGCTCAAGGGCGCGATTGGCGGCATCGTTGACAAGACCATGCCGATTCATCAATCCAACGTGGCAATTTTCAACGCCGTGTCCGGTAAAGCGGACCGGGTTGGCATCAAGCTGCTGGCAGACGGCAAGCGGGTGCGTATCTACAAGTCCAGTGGCGAAGAAATCAAGGTGGCATGAACATGGCGCGTCTTCAAAAACACTATCGCGAAAAGGTTGTTCCGGAGCTGATGGTCAAGTTTGGCTACAAGTCCGTGATGCAGGTCCCCCGCCTCACCAAAATAACACTCAACATGGGTGTCAGTGAGGCCGTGGCGGACAAGAAGGTAATGGATAACGCCGTCGCCGACCTGACCAAGATTGCCGGGCAAAAACCCGTGGTAACCAAGTCCAAGAAGGCAATTGCCGGCTTCAAGATCCGCGAAGGTCAGGCAATCGGTTGCATGGTCACGCTTCGCGGCGTGCAGATGTTCGAGTTTCTGGATCGATTTGTCACCGTGGCGCTGCCCCGTGTACGCGACTTCCGGGGTATTTCCGGACGCGCTTTTGACGGCCGTGGGAACTACAACATCGGCGTCAAGGAGCAGATCATTTTTCCTGAAATTGAATACGACAAGGTGGATGCCTTGCGTGGTCTCAATATCAGCATCACTACGACGGCCAAGAACGACGAAGAGTGCAAAGCGCTGCTCGCCGGCTTCCGTTTTCCGTTCAAGAACTGAGGTGACCCTTGGCTAAAATGGCTTTGATCGAGCGCGAACTCAAGCGCGACAAACTGGTTGCCAAGTACGCGAAAAAATACGCGAAACTCAAGGGCATCGCAAACAATGCGAAAAGCAGCGACGGTGAGCGCGCGGTAGCCCGCCTGGAGCTGCAAAAACTGCCGCGCAACGCCAATCCGACCCGTCAACGTAACCGTTGTTCCATTACTGGGCGGCCTCGCGGTACGTTCCAGCATTTCGGTCTGGCGCGGGCGAAGATTCGCGAGATGGCGATGGCCGGCGAAATCCCCGGTATCACCAAGGCCAGCTGGTAAGCGACAGGAGACATAGACATGAGCATGAGTGATCCCATCGCGGACCTGTTGACACGTATCCGCAATGCGCAAATGGTGGCCAAAACCACTGTGTCGGTGCCCTCTTCCAAAGTGAAGATCGCCATCGCGCAGGTTTTGAAGGATGAGGGCTATATCGACGGCTTCACGGTGAAAACCGAGGCTGGCAAGGCCGAGCTCGAAATTACGCTGAAGTATTACGCGGGTCGTCCGGTAATCGAGCGCATTGAACGTGTGAGCCGCCCGGGGCTGCGCGTTTACCGCGGCAGCGGCGCCATTCCTCAAGTTCAAAACGGGCTTGGCGTGGCGATTATTACCACCCCGGCCGGTGTCATGACGGACCGCAAGGCGCGTGCCAGCGGTGTGGGTGGCGAAGTGCTGTGCTACGTCGCTTGAACAACGTGACATTGAGGAGAAACAGAAAATGTCCCGCATAGGAAAAATGCCAGTGTCCGTGCCCGCCGGCGTGGACGTGTCGGTCAAGGACGACCAGATCAGCGTAAAGGGTAAAGGCGGTGCGTTGCACCTGGCCCAGAATGCGCTGGTCAAGGTCAGCAGCGATGCCGGCAAGCTGAGTTTTGCGCCTGCCAACGATTCGCGCGCTGCCAATGCGATGAGCGGAACGATGCGCCAGTTGGTCAACAACATGGTGCTCGGTGTCACAACCGGCTTCGAGAAAAAGTTGAATCTGGTGGGCGTCGGATACAAGGCGCAGGCGCAAGGCGCCAAGTTGAACCTGACAGTGGGTTACTCCCACCCGGTCAACAAGGACATGCCCGAAGGTATTACCGTGCTGACGCCCAGTCCGACCGAAATCGTGGTCAAGGGCGCGGACCGGCAACGTGTTGGGCAGGTAGCTGCCGAGATTCGTGCGATTCGTCCGCCCGAGCCCTACAAGGGCAAAGGCATTCGTTATTCGGACGAAAAAATCACAATCAAAGAAACCAAGAAGAAGTAAGGGGCAGCATTATGTTGACCAAGAAACAACAGCGTCTTCGCAGATCCCGCCAAACCCGCATTCGTATTGCGACGCAGGGTGTAGCGCGTTTGACGGTGAACCGCACCAACCTGCACATTTACGCGAGTGTCATTTCGGGCGATGGCGGCAAAGTGCTTGCCAGCGCATCGACGGCCGAAGTCGAAGTGCGTACGGTTTTGGGCGGGGCCGGTAAAGGCAGCAATACCGCTGCCGCGCAGATCATCGGCAAACGCCTGGCTGAAAAGGCGAAGGCCGCCGGGGTTGAAAAAGTGGCGTTCGACCGCTCGGGTTTTGCGTACCACGGCCGCGTCAAGGCGCTGGCGGATGCGGCGCGTGAAGCCGGCTTGCAGTTCTAGGCAGATCGGAAACAAATATGGCAAAAGTTCAAGCGAAGATGCAGGGTAAGACCGAGGGTCCCGAAGACGGTCTGCGCGAGAAAATGATTGCGATCAACCGCGTGACCAAGGTAGTCAAGGGTGGTCGCATTCTCGGGTTCGCCGCCTTGACCGTGGTCGGCGACGGCGATGGGCGTATCGGCATGGGCAAGGGCAAATCCAAGGAAGTGCCGGCTGCGGTGCAGAAAGCGATGGAAGAGGCGCGCCGCAACATGATCAAGGTATCGCTCAAAAACGGGTCCATCCACCACAAGGTGATGGGCCATCACGGCGCTGCTAACGTGATGATGGCGCCGGCTCCCAAGGGTACCGGCATCATCGCGGGCGGCCCGATGCGCGCGGTTTTTGAAGTCGTCGGTATCACCGACATCGTCGCCAAGAGCCACGGTTCAACCAATCCGTACAACATGGTGCGTGCAACCCTCGACGCCTTGTCCGTTGCCACGACCCCTTCGGAGGTCGCTGCCAAACGTGGCAAGACGGTCGAAGAGCTGTTCGTGTAATTAAGAGGCTTCTGATGACGACACCACAAACCGTAAAAGTCCAGTTGGTCCGCAGCCCGATCGGCTGCAAGGAATCGCACCGCGCCACGGTCCGCGGCTTGGGTCTGCGCAAGATTCGCAGTGTTCGCGAGTTGCAGGACACGCCGGAAGTGCGCGGAATGATTAACACGATCAGATACCTGGTCAAAGTACTCTAAACCTGACAAGGGAAGACGATGGAACTCAATGGCATCAAGCCGGCTGGCGGCTCTAAACACGCGAAGCGCAGGGTCGGTCGTGGAATCGGGTCTGGCTTGGGCAAGACCGCCGGGCGTGGTCACAAAGGTCAAAAGTCGCGTGCTGGCGGTTACCACAAAGTGGGCTTTGAAGGCGGGCAGATGCCGTTGCAGCGCCGCCTGCCCAAACGCGGTTTCAAGTCGCAACTGCTGAAATTCAACGCGGAAGTCACGCTGACATCGCTTGAATTGCTGGGCGCCGCGGATGTTGACTTGCTGACACTCAAGCAAGCCGGTCTGGTCGGTCAACTTGCAAAGTCGGTCAAGGTTATCAAGACGGGTGAACTGACCAAGGCCGTCAAGCTCAACGGAATCGCTGCTACGGCCGGTGCCAAGGCCGCCATCGAGGCCGCTGGCGGCAGCGTCGCCTGAGTTTTTAGGTTAAGAAATTCTTGTGGCAACCAATACGGCTCAACTAGCAAAAACCGGCAAGTTCGGCGACCTTCGTCGCCGGCTTGTATTTTTGCTGCTCGCGCTGGTGGTGTACCGGATCGGCACGCACATTCCCGTGCCCGGCATCGACCCGGCACAGCTACAGCAGTTTTTCAAGGGGCAAGAGGGCGGTATCCTGGGCATGGCAAATCTGATGTCGGGCGGTGCCTTGTCAAGGTTCACGGTTTTTGCATTGGGAATCATGCCGTATATCTCGGCGTCGATCATCATGCAACTGCTGACCTATGTGGTGCCGGCCTTTGAGCAGATAAAAAAAGAAGGCGAATCAGGACGGCGCAAGATAACCCAATACACGCGTTACGGCACGCTTGGTTTGGCGCTATTTCAGTCTCTGGGTATTGCGATTGCGCTGGAGAGCTCGGCGGGCCTGGTGATTTCGCCTGGTTTTGGTTTTCGGATTACGGCCGTTTTTACGCTTACAGCCGGAACCATGTTTCTCATGTGGCTCGGCGAGCAAATTACCGAGCGCGGTCTGGGCAACGGTATATCGATACTGATTTTTGGCGGTATCGCCGCCAACTTGCCACGAGCGATCGGTGGTCTGCTGGAGCTTGTGCGCACCGGCGCCATGAGTATCGTGGTGTCTCTTTTTATTGTGGTGCTGGTCCTGTTGGTGACTTACTTCGTGGTGTTTATCGAGCGCGGTCAACGCAAGATCCTGGTTAACTACGCGCGCCGACAGGTGGGCAACAAGGTTTATGGGGGCCAGTCGTCCCATCTTCCGTTGAAGCTAAATATGGCCGGTGTGATTCCGCCGATTTTTGCCTCGTCCATCATTTTGCTGCCGGCAACCGTGGTTGGCTGGTTCAGCACCGGTGAGTCGATGCGCTGGTTGAAGGACATCGCGGGTTCGCTGACGCCGGGTCAACCGATCTATGTCATGTTTTATGCGGCAGCTATTGTGTTTTTCTGCTTCTTCTACACCGCTCTGGTATTTAACAGCCGGGAGACCGCGGACAACCTGAAGAAGAGCGGTGCGTTTATTCCCGGCATCCGGCCGGGTGATCACACCGCGAAATATATCGACCGGATTTTGTTGAGATTGACGTTTGCAGGTGCCATCTACATCACTATTGTTTGTTTGTTGCCGGAGTTCCTGATTCTTAAATACAACGTGCCGTTTTATTTTGGCGGTACCTCGCTATTGATCATCGTGGTGGTGACCATGGATTTCATGGC
>JANYBQ010000328.1 GCA_025360705.1 Betaproteobacteria bacterium
GTTGCGCCATGACAGGGCGTGCAGAATATCTTGAAGCGATCCTGTCCGCGCAGCAGCATCCGCTTCATGGTGACCTTCGGGTCCGCATTCTGCGGATCGGCGAACTTCTGGATCGCCCAGCCGACGTCTCCCAGACGCGCGCCCGGTTTGACCATCACAATGCCGCGCCACATCGCCTCATAGGTGATAGTGCACAGGCGCCGCGCCGCGATCGAGGTTTCTCCGATCACGAACATGCGGCTGGTGTCGCCATGCCAGCCGTTCTTGATGACCGTGATGTCGAGGTTGACGATGTCGCCTTTTTTTAGCTGCTTATCGCTCGGAATGCCATGGCACACCTGGTGGTTGACCGACGTACAAATCGATTTTGGAAAAGGAACGGTCCCGCCGCCGCGATAGTTCAGCGGCGCCGGTATGGCTTGCTGGACCTCGGTGATATAGATGTGTGCCAGCCGGTCGACTTCACCGGTGGTCACCCCCGGCTGCATATGCGGGGTCAGATAGTCCAACACCTCGGATGCAAGTTTGCCAGCTACACGCATACCGGCGATTCCGTCGGAGTCTTTGTACGTAATTGTCATAGCCCAATTATCCCATTCGTGTGGGTCGCGCGTGTCGCCGCCACGCAATGGGCCGCAGCTAAAATTGGCGGCAGTGACGACCAGCCCGATCCAGCGGTATTGGTTCGGTTCGCCTCCACGCCAACAGCAAAGTTTTCAGCTTATCCCGTGACCCTGCACATTACCCCGTTTGACGGCGGAAACGCCCTCGGCAACTTCCGCTCCCAGCAGTTATTGCCGTTGCTGCAAAGCATTCACGAGCGCATCGCATCGGTTGCCGCGCGTTTTGTGCATCTGGTGGGTTCAGACGTCGCGCCGGCGCCTGCACTGGTTGACCAGTTGACCGCCTTGCTGCGCTATGGCGAACCGTACGCGGGCCCCACGGACGGCGTATTGGTGGTGGTAACGCCGCGTCTTGGCACGGTGTCGCCATGGGCATCCAAGGCGACCGATATCGCGCACAACTGCGGCCTGGCGGTGCGCCGGATCGAACGCATCACCGAATACCGCATCACGCTCAAGTCCAGCTTGCTGGGAAAATCGTCCTTGAGTGACGTGCACATACATGCAGTGGCCGCCTTGTTGCATGACCGCATGACCGAAAGTGTGATGTTCGGGCGCGCACAAGCCAATAGTTTGTTCTCTGCGTTGCCTGCTGCGCCGCTGGCCGAGGTGAATGTATTAAGTGGGGGCAGGGTGGCATTGGTGGATGCCAACACCGGGTTCGGGCTGGCGTTGGCCGACGACGAGATCGACTATTTGTTGGAAGCTTTTGCGCGGATGCAGCGCAATCCGACCGATGTGGAACTGATGATGTTTGCCCAGGCCAACAGCGAACACTGCCGCCACAAGATTTTCAACGCGCAATTCACGATTGACGGCGCGGCGCAGGACCAGACCCTGTTCGGCATGATCCGCCACACCCACCAGACTCATCCGCAACACATGCTGGTGGCCTACTCGGACAATGCGTCGGTGATGGAAGGCACACGGATCGAGCGTTTCAATGCCGCTTCCACCGGGGATGGCGGCGCTGGCGCCGCGTACCGCAAGAGCAGCGCGCTGCAACACGTTTTGATGAAGGTGGAAACGCATAACCATCCGACCGCTATCTCGCCTTTTGCGGGGGCCTCCACGGGAGCCGGCGGCGAGATCCGCGACGAAGGCGCGACCGGGAGAGGCTCCAGACCCAAAGCGGGTTTGACCGGGTTCACCGTGTCCAGGCTGCGGTTCGGCTCGGCCGTTCGGTCTGAGCCCGTCGAAGCCGTTCGACCCTTCGACAAGCTCAGGACCGGTCAATCTCAGGGCGAACGGGATTATGGACGGCCCGAGCATATCGCCAGTCCGCTGCAGATCATGATCGAAGGCCCTCTGGGCGGAGCCGCGTTCAACAACGAATTCGGACGGCCCAATTTGCTGGGCTATTTTCGCGAGTACGAACAGTCGGCTAAGTCGGACCTGGACACGGTCCAGCGCGGCTACCACAAGCCCATCATGATCGCGGGTGGCCTGGGTTCCATAGACGCCGGCCTGACCCACAAGATTCCGTTTGAGGCCGGCAGTCTGCTGGTGCAACTGGGTGGCCCGGGCATGCGTATCGGCATGGGTGGCAGCGCGGCCAGCTCCATGGCCACTGGTGCCAATGCAGCCGCGCTGGACTTAGATTCGGTGCAACGCGGCAATCCCGAGATGCAGCGGCGTGCGCAGGAGGTCATCAACCAATGCTGGCTGCTGCGCAGCGACAACCCGATCCTCGCCATCCACGACGTGGGAGCTGGAGGCCTGTCCAACGCGTTTCCCGAACTCACCAACGACGCTGGCTGCGGCGCCCGTTTTGACTTGCGCGCCGTGCCGCTGGAGACCAGCGGCATGATCCCGAAAGAGATCTGGTGCAACGAGAGCCAGGAGCGTTATGTGCTGGCGATTGCGCCGCAATCGCTGGAGTTATTTCGCTCCTTATGCGAACGCGAACGTTGTCCGTTCGCGGTGGTGGGTGCGGCGACCGAGGAAAGGCAACTGGTTGTTGCCGACGACTCTTCGAATTCCGTTAGAAGGGCTCACCCGATCGACAGGCCCATGAACTTATTGCTCGGCAAACCGCCCAAGATGCACCGCGACGTGCAGAGCATTGCGCGCCGCTTCAATCCGCTCGACCTGACCGGCGTTGATCTGCAGCAAGCCTGCATCGATGTGTTGTCGCACCCGACAGTGGCATCCAAACGGTTTTTGATCACGATTGGTGACCGCACCGTGGGCGGGTTGAGCCACCGCGACCAGATGGTGGGGCCGTGGCAGGTCCCTGTGGCCGATTGCGCGGTGACGCTGGCCGACTACATTGGCTTTGCCGGCGAAGCAATGGCGATAGGTGAACGTACGCCGCTGGCCGTGATAAACGCGCCGGCCTCAGGGCGCATGGCGGTGGCCGAGGCGATCACCAATCTGCTTGCGGCGCCGATCGATTTGCCGCGTGTCAAGTTGTCGGCCAACTGGATGGCGGCCTGTGGCGAGGCGGGGGAAGACGCGGCACTTTATGAAACCGTCAAGGCGGTTGGCTTGGAGTTGTGCCCAGCGCTGGGCATCTCGATTCCGGTTGGCAAGGACTCCTTGTCCATGCGCACGCAGTGGAGCAGCAGCGGCGGTGCGCCGGATCGCAAAGTGATATCGCCGGTATCGCTGATCGTGAGCGCGTTTGCAACACTGGCCGATGTGCGCGGCACATTGACGCCGCAACTGGATGCTTCCGACCCCGACACCACGCTGGTCCTGATCGACCTTGGCCGTGGCCGCCCGCGCATGGCGGCCAGCATCCTGGCGCAGACACTCGACCAGATCGGTGATGAAGTGCCGGACTTGGACGATGCGCAGGACCTTATCCGGCTGGTAAATGCGGTCAATGCATTGCGCGCGCAAGGCCGCATCCTGGCCTATCACGACCGCAGCGACGGCGGCCTGTTCGCCACCGTGTGCGAAATGGCATTCGCCGGGCAGGTGGGCGTGGCGATCAACCTGGACATGCTGGTCACGCAAGGGGACGGCATCTCCGACAGCCGCTCGGAATATGGCGACAGCAAGAACTGGGCAACACAGGTCAGCGCGCGGCGCGAAGAGTTGACCCTGAGGGCGCTGTTCAACGAGGAACTGGGAGTGGTGCTGCAGGTGCGCACCGCCCAGCGCAGCGAAGTGATGCAGACGCTGCGCGAACACGGCCTGAGCAAACACAGCCACTTCATCGGCAAGACGCGTCCGACTGGATCGATCAGCGCGTCAGGCGTGGGCGAGTTGCAGATATGGCGTGATACAAAGGCGGTTTTTTCGGCCCGATTACGCGACCTTCATCAGGTGTGGGACGCGGTCAGCTGGAAGATATGCCAATTGCGCGACAACCCCGCGTGTGCGGACGCCGAGCACATGGCGGTGGGTGACCCCGTCGACCCGGGTTTGCATGTTCATCTGACATTCGAGCCGTTTGGCGCCCCGCCTGAGCTGCAAGCAGTCTTACCCAAGCCTCCCGCCGCTCCGTCTGGGTCTGCAACCGCTCCGCTCGACGCTCGCTCCACTGCGCTTGTGCCTCCCCCCGTTCGGGCTGAGCTTGTCGAAGCCCCGGCTCTTCTCCTGTCCAGTCCCAAAGTCGCCGTGCTGCGCGAACAAGGCGTCAACTCACATGTCGAGATGGCCTACGCCTTCACCGAAGCCGGCTTCGAGGCCTTCGACGTGCACATGAGCGACCTACAGTCAGGACGTGTCACGCTGGCCGACTTCCAGGGCCTGGTGGCGTGTGGTGGCTTCAGTTACGGGGATACGTTGGGCGCCGGCATCGGATGGGCGCGATCGATCCTGTTCAACACCTTGCTGGCCGACCAGTTCAAAGCCTTTTTCACACGCGCCGACACCTTTGGACTGGGCGTCTGCAACGGCTGCCAGATGTTTGCGGAACTGGCCGACATCATTCCGGGGGCTCAGGACTGGCCGCGTTTCACCACCAACCTGAGCGAGCGATTCGAAGCGCGGCTTTCGATGGTGGAAGTGCTGGACTCCCCGTCCTTATTCACCAGCGGCATGGCCGGCAGCCGGATGCCGATCGCGGTGGCGCATGGAGAAGGTTATGCGAACTTCAAATACCGCGGTGACCGGGACAAGGCCGTCTCGACAATGCGTTTCACCGACAACCACGGCCGTGCGACCGAGGTGTATCCGTTCAATCCGAATGGCAGCCCCGGCGGACTGGCCGCGGTCACCACCGCCGACGGCCGTTTCACCGCCATGATGCCGCACGCCGAACGCGTTTTCCGCAACATCCAGATGAGCTGGACCGATGGCAATCCGTCCGACCTCAGCCCCTGGATGCAGCTTTGGCACAACGCGCGGCGGTGGGTCGGATAACGGCGTTCACGGTACCCATTGGAAGCGACGAGAGGTATCGTTTGGTGTGCCATCGATGACAGAAAATCGCCAGACCGATGCGCCGGTCGTCCGAGGGATTGGGCGGCGATCCGTTGACACGGCGCACATGGTGTAGCGACATCTCTCCGGGCGGCAGTTTGATGGTGACCTGCTTCGATGGGTCCACGTCCGACTTGTGGCGCAGGCTGCCATGCAGCGGCCCGCCGTTCGCGCGTTCGAACGCTTCAAGCTGTTCGCGCGGCAAGCATGGGCCGCTTGCGCGCTCATGACACGCACTGGGAAGGCCTGGGCTTGC
>JANYBQ010000341.1 GCA_025360705.1 Betaproteobacteria bacterium
TCAACATACGGTCATAACACGACAGCACTCCGTGCATGTTGACCGCGTACCGATTGACCAGTTGTGTTTCCATCATCTTGCCTCGTCAGCCATGACGTGGCATGGTATTACTTGTTTGGTTCCGGCTCGTCCGGCTTAGGATGGCAAACATTTGAAAAGATGTTTTGAAATAACTAATGCTTCATTTGTAGTAATTATTACACATAATTTTGCTTCACCCAAAACCTGGATTCGGCGTTTCCAAACCGTGCTGAAATTTTCCGCAAGTCGTCGCCCGGAGCGATGTACTACAGTTGGCAACCAACCGACTCCGTTCGTCCAGAGCCTGTCGAAGGGCTTCGGCCAGGCTTAAACCGAACGGAGTGGTTTACTGCTCTCACAACAGCTTATGAACACCGCTCTCTCAACCGAACAATCTCGGCAACTCCAACGCACTGAGCGCCAGGCCACGGTGGTGCGCGCGCTGCAAGCCGTGTTGCCCGCGCATGCGCTGCTCTGGAACCGCGAGGACACCACGCCCTACGAGTGCGACGGCCTGACCGCCTACCGCCAGCGCCCGCTGGTGGTGGCCTTGCCCGAAACCTGGGAACAGGTACAGGCGGTGCTGCGAACCTGCCACAAACTTGAAGTACCGGTGGTCGCACGCGGCGCCGGCACCGGTCTGTCAGGTGGCGCATTGCCGCACAAGCTGGGCGTCACGCTTAGCCTGGCCAAATTCAACAAGATCCTGAAGCTCGACCCGCTCAGCCGTACGGCAGTTGTGCAATGCGGCGTGCGTAATTTGGCCATCAGCGAAGCCGCCGCCCCGTTGGGCCTGTATTACGCGCCCGACCCGTCGAGCCAGATCGCCTGCACCATAGGCGGCAACGTGGCCGAGAACTCGGGCGGTGTGCATTGCCTTAAATACGGCCTGACACTGCACAACGTGCTCAAGGTCAAGGGTTTTACCGTGGAAGGCGATGCGGTTCAATTCGGTTCGGACGCACTCGATACGCCAGGACTTGATTTGTTGTCGGTCGTTATCGGGTCTGAAGGCATGCTGGCGGTGACCACCGAAGTCACCGTCAAGCTGGTGCCCAAACCGCAGCTGGCGCGTTGCATCATGGCTAGCTTCGACGACATCCGCAAGGCCGGTGATGCGGTTGCGGCGGTGATCGCCGCCGGCATCATTCCGGCCGGGCTCGAGATGATGGACAAGCCCATGACCGCCGCGGTGGAAGATTTTGTACATGCCGGCTACGACCTGGATGCCGAGGCCATCTTGCTGTGCGAAAGCGACGGCACCGTGGACGAGGTCGAGGAAGAATGCGGACGCATGCGCGAGGTGTTGACACGCAACGGCGCCGCTGCGATCGCGGTCAGTCGCGACGAGGCCGAGCGACTCAAGTTCTGGAGTGGGCGCAAGAACGCGTTTCCGGCCAGCGGGCGCATCAGCCCGGACTATATGTGCATGGACTCGACCATTCCGCGCAAACGCCTGGCCGATATCCTGCTGGCGATCCAGCAGATGGAGAAGAAATACCAACTGCGCTGTGCCAATGTGTTTCATGCGGGCGACGGCAACCTGCATCCGTTGATTCTGTTCGATGCCAATGACCCCGACCAACTGCACCGCTGCGAACTGTTTGGCGCCGAGATTCTGGAGACCAGCGTCGCGATGGGCGGCACGATAACCGGCGAACACGGCGTGGGCATTGAAAAACTCAACTCGATGTGCGTGCAGTTCAGCGCGGCCGAGAACGCACAAATGTTTGGCGTGAAAAAAGCCTTCGACCCAAAAGGCCTGCTCAATCCTGGCAAAGTAATTCCGACCTTGGTGCGCTGCGCCGAATACGGCAAGGAACTGGTGCGCGGCGGCAAGCCCGGCTACGCAGCGACATTTGGAGACTTGCCACGTTTCTAGTTTCGCGCCGGTGGACCACACGCGAGTGCATCATTGCAAGCGTGAGATTCACCTCAAATTCGCAACAACAGGTTTCCATGTGCCCGCTAAACGAAGCGTGTCGATGTTTGCTGTATGGTGAATGCATATGAATTCGCGCTTGCCCGTTACCAAATCCGCCGACTACGTTCGCGTAAGCAAGCGTAGCTGCCCGCAGCGCGGGGGACCCTTGTTGCGGGCACCCGCAGTTTCACCGACCGTCTATTCAGTATCTTCTCCAGCAAACACCGCTACCGCTGCCGAAATTTCTCCTGCCGGTGGGAAGGCAGCCTTCCCGCTGGCGGCGACCCGCAAGGGGGCCAAACTGGCGCGCCCAAATAGCCGCCACACATGACAGAGCCGGTTCGCCTCGCCAAGCGCCTTGCCGAAATGCTGGCGTGCTCACGCCGTGAAGCCGAACAATATATTGAAGGCGGTTGGGTGCGCGTAGACGGCAACGTCGTCGAAACGCCGCAGTTCAAGGTGCTGGATCAAAAGGTGGAACTGGATGCGCAGGCGAAGCTCGCACCCATCAATCCGGTGACGTTGTTGTTGCATAAGCCAGCGGGTTACGATTTTTCGGGTGAAGGTAAATCGGCGTCGCAATTGCTGCAGCCGGTAAACCGCGCCACCGCCGATCGGTCCGGCATGAGAGTGGTGAAGCGGCACTTGCTCCATCAGCTATGCGTCACCCCGCTGGAGCCAGCGGCCACCGGACTGCTGGTATTTACACAGGACTATCCGATCCGTCGCAAGTTGCTTGAAGAAGCAGCACTAGTCGAAAACGAAGTAATGGTCGAGGTCAAGGGCGACGTCGCGCCAGTACACCTGCAGGGGCTCAATCGTGCGCCAGTTATCGACGGCCGTGCGATGCTGCCGGCCAAAGTCAGCGTCAACAGCCAGTCCGGTGGTGTCACGGTCCTGCGCTTCGCCATCAAGGGAAGTTTGCCTGGGCAGATCGCGCAAATGTGCGATAAGGCCGGGCTCACCATACTTAGCATGAAACGCATCCGTGTAGGGCGCGTGCCATTGGCCGGCCTGGCGTCGGGCCAATGGCGTTACCTGCTACCCCACGAGCGGTTCTAGAACCGCGCCGGTTGAGCTACCGGCGAGGCAGTTGCTGGTTTAGTACTTGGGCTTGGCCACTTCGTGACCGACCACGCCGCCTACTGCCGCACCAACACCGGTACAGGCCAGGCCGCCGCACAGCACATTACCCACCACGGCACCGGTTGCGGCACCGATGGCAGTGCCTTTCTCCTGACCCGTCATGCCGGCACATCCACCCAGGCCCAGCCCCACAACGGAGGCCAGCAACACAGCCGGTACGTAAGCGGAAAAACGTTTAATTTGGTTCATGGTCAATCTCCTGATCAGGTTAAAGAGCGTGCAGCGCAATGCGCAAAAACACGAACGAGAATGCATTGTTTTCCGTCTGAATTGGGTTATATGTGCGACGGCGCACATATAACCGCGATTGCCGGGTCAGACTACGCCCAATTGCGGTGCCGTCCTACCGTGCGCCTTGCAAAGGCCTCCGACCATTCAACCTGCCATTCGTACACCCATTTCGCGTGCCACCGCGCGCATACCCGCCAAGGCAAGCCTCCCAGCCCATCGCCCAATGATGCCCGCCGCAATCGCCCAGCCAAGCCCGCAAAATCTTGCGCTGTCGGGGTCGTGGACCGCGCGTTCCATCGGTGCCATCGAACCGCTGATTTCGTCGCTGCGCGTGGCGTCCGCGGCACAGGTCACGGCGGATGGCACACGCATCGAGGCGCTCGACACCGCCGGTGCGTGGCTTTTGCAAAAACTGTTGCAACGGCTGCGCGACCAGGGCAGTGAGGTGTCCCTGCAAGGCTTGCGGCCGGAAAACCAACGCCTGCTGGAGCTGGTGGCACAACATGCGGCACAGCAGAGCGACCTCTCTCCCGCCGCAGGCGGCAAGCCGTCCGCACTGCTGGAACATATCGGCCGCGGCGCGGCCGACAGCGTGGAACAGACGCTTGCACTGCTCGGTTTTATCGGAGAAAGCGCGCTGGCGTTTTGCGCCAACATCGCACATCCGGGGCGCATCCGCTGGCGCCCTATCCTGTTCAACATACGCAGTGCCGGAGTCGACGCCTTACCTATCGTGGGCTTGCTGTCGTTCCTGCTGGGCATCGTGGTGGCTTACCAGGCGGCGGACCAGCTCCGGCGTTATGGCGCGAACATTTTCGTGGCTGATTTGGTGGGCCTGTCGATGCTGCGCGAATTCGCGCCCTTGATCACCGCCATCATCATCGCCGGCCGATCCGGGTCAGCCTATGCCGCGCAAATTGGAACCATGGCCGTTACCGAAGAGATCGACGCCATGCGCACCATCGGCATTACGCCAATGGACCTGCTGGTGTTACCAAAAATCATTGCTTTGGTCATCGCGCTGCCGTTGTTAACCGTATTCGCGGACATGCTGGGTGTATTCGGCGGCATGATCATGGCGTGGGTGCAACTGGATGTGGGTTTCGGCGATTTTCTGGACCGGTTTTCCAAAGCCATCAGCATCACGTCGTTTGCGATCGGTATCGGCAAGGCGCCGGTGTTCGCCGCCATCATCGCTGTTGTTGGCTGCTTTCAGGGCATGCGGACCAAAGGCGGCGCCGACAGCGTGGGCCGCCAGACCACACGCAGCGTGGTGCAGGGCATTTTCCTGGTAATCGTTGTCGACGCGTTGTTCTCGATTGCGTTCAGCCTGCTGGAGCTGTGACATGCAGGACTCGCACGCCAAAAATGACGCTGTGATTCAGATCGATAAAGTCTCGACGCGCTTCGGCGACCATGTGGTGCATTCCGACGTGAGTTTCGACGTGCGACACGCGGAAATATTCGCCATCATCGGCGGCAGCGGCTCGGGCAAATCGACACTGCTGCGCGAGATGATTTTGCTGCATCAGCCCAACTCGGGTTCGATCCGCGTGCTGGGTACCGACCTGCAAACCATCGACGAGCCCCAGGCCCTGGCGCTGCGCCAGCGCTGGGGCGTGATGTTCCAGCACGGCGGCTTGTTCGGCTCGCTGACGGTTTTGGAAAACGTCGGTTTGCCGCTGCGCGAACACACCCAGCTGGACGACGCGTTGATCGACGAGATCGCGGCCTGGAAACTCTCGATGGCCGGCCTCAAGCCCGAGGTCGGTGGACAGTATCCGTCCGAGCTCAGCGGCGGCATGATGAAACGCGCCTCGCTGGCACGCGCCTTGGCGCTCGACCCGGAATTGCTGTTCCTGGACGAGCCGACCGCCGGCCTGGACCCCGACAGCGCCGATGGCGTGGACGAGCTGGTGCTCAAGCTGCGTGATCTGTTCGGGCTGACCATCGTCACCATCACCCACGACTTGGACCTGCTGTGGCAGGTGACCGACCGCGTGGCAGTGCTGGCCGACGGCAAGGTGCAAGGGGTTGGCTCCATGGCCGAACTTGCGCAGATCGACACACCAGCCGTACGCCAATTTTTCGACGGCGCACGCGGCAGGTCGGCGCGGGAACAACAGCGATCGCAGCAACATGCGGGCACCACTGTCGGGGAAACATCATAGAAACCAAAGTGAACTATTCGTTGGTCGGCGCTTTTGTGCTGGTTCTGGCCGCAGTGCTGATCGGCATCGTGTTGTGGCTCGCCTCGGGCGGCGCGCTGCAAAAGAAATACGATCTGTATCAGGCAGTTGAAGACGAGTCGGTCGCCGGCCTGAACCTGAACGCACCGGTCAAATACAACGGCGTCGATGTGGGCAAGGTGCGCTCAATCGACCTCGATCACGACAATGCGGGTCGCGTGAACCTGCTGTTCGCCATCGAACGCGGCACGCCCATCAAGCAGGACACGGTGGCCGTCCTGAAGACGCAGGGGCTGACCGGCATCGCGTATGTCGAACTCAGCGGCGGTGCCGTAAGCTCACCGGCACTGCAGACCCTGGCCGGCAACCAGTACCCCGTGATCCAGACCAAGCCCTCGCTGAGCGCGCGGCTGGAAAACGTTTTGACCAACGTACTGGCCAAACTCGACAGCACGTCGACCAGCATCAACGCGATTCTGAGTGACCAGAACCGCGCGGCATTCACCAGCGTGCTGGCCGATATGGCAACGGTAGCGCGCACCGTCGCCGCGCGCGAAAAACAGATCGATTCAGGCATCAAAGACGCGGCCCGCACATTCCAGAATACGTCGCAGGCGACGGCAAAGATGGGTCCGGTTATCGACCGTCTTGGCCACACCGCGGAAGCGGTCGAGAAAATGGGCAACGAAGTCGCTACCACCAGCAAAAGTGCCGGCAAAACCGTGGACACGGTTGGCAACGACGTCAAACGCTTTACGTCCGAGACACTGCCCGAACTGGATCGTCTGATGGGTGAATTGACCGTGCTCACGAATTCGCTGCGCCGCGTCAGCGAACAGACCGAACGCGATCCGCGCGGCCTTATCTTTGGCCGCAAACCGGTTCCCTTGGGCCCTGGAGAAAAAGGCAACACGCCATGAAAACCATGCACAAAATGTCCGGCGCCCAGCTATGCCGCCTGCTCCTCGTCAGCCTGGGCTTGAGCGCACTTGCCGCCTGCAACGCGTTGAGTCCAACCCCCACGCCGCCACCGGCCTTTTTCTCGCTCGACAACCCAGGCGCCGCGTCCGCGTCGGCGCCGCCGGTGGCAGCCGCATCGGCCCCGACGCTGGTCATCAGCCCGCCACGCGCGGCCGCCGGCTTCGACAGCCAACGCATCATTTACCTGCGCGATCCGTACCGGCTTGAATACTTCGCCAACAGCGAATGGGTGGATCCACCGGCACGTATGCTGGGCCCGCTGCTGGTCAGCGCTCTGGAGCGCAGCGGCGCCTTTCGCGCCGTGATACAGGCCCCGGGTTCCGCGAGTGGCGATCTGCGGCTGGACACCCAGATCATCCGCCTGCAACAGGAGTTTCAGACCCAGCCCAGCCACGCGCGGTTTGCGCTGCGCGCGTATCTGGTGGACGAGAAGACGCGCCGTGTTTTGGCGTGGCGCGAGTTCGATGCCGATGTAGCCGCTGCGAGCGACGACCCGTACGGCGGCGTGGTGGCGGCCAACAAGGCTGTGCAAACGGTGTTGACGGATTTGTCCATATTTTGTGCCGAGACGGCGCGCGGGATTTCGCCCAGCAAATAGCCGCTTCCAATTCGTATTTCAACGATCGCAGTTGGGCCAAGGGAGCCCCTTAACCACAGCGATCCGTCGGCGACGAAACTACAGCGGCTACAGCAACCGCGCCCATACCCGCGCAGCCCATTCCTTCACTCGCAACTCAAACGACCGCTGTTCCCACTTGCGCGGATCGATGGCCTGTGAGGCTTCCAGATCGCGCGCGAACGCGCCCAGCAACTGCTGGGCGAATTCGCGGCCCAGCACAACCGCGT
>JANYBQ010000348.1 GCA_025360705.1 Betaproteobacteria bacterium
GGACACAAAACTCACCGCCAATCCGGAAGCGCCGGCCCGGCCGGTGCGGCCGATACGGTGGATATAGTCTTCGGCGTTGAACGGGATGTCGAAGTTAAACACCGCCGGTACGTCCTTGATGTCCAGCCCACGCGCGGCCACGTCGGTACACACCAGCAAATCGACCTCGCCCTTCTTGAACGCATCGAGCGCCTTGAGGCGTTCGTCCTGGCTCTTGTCGCCATGCAGCGCCGTGGTCTTCAAACCTTCTCGCTCCAGCGAGCGCGCCAGCCGCGCGCAGCCGAGTTTGCTGTTGACGAATACGAATGCCTGCTTCATGCCGCGTTGGCGCAATATCTGATGCAAGGCGTGGCGCTTGTCCTCGTCACCCACGCTGTAGAAATGCTGTTCCACGGTGGACGCGGTTGCGTTAGGCCGCGCCACTTCAATGGTCACCGGGTCTTGCAGGTAGCTGTTGGCCAGGCGCCTGATTTCGGATGAGAAAGTGGCCGAGAACAGCAAGGTGGTGCGTTGTTTGGGCAGAAAACTCAGAATGCGCTGCAGGTCGGGTAAAAATCCGATATCGAGCATGCGGTCGGCTTCGTCCAGCACCACGTATTCGACCTGGTTCAGCACCGCGTTCTTGGCCTCGATATGGTCCAGCAATCGGCCAGGCGTAGCCACCAGCACTTCGACGCCGCGTTTGAGTTCCAGCGTCTGCGGCTTCATGTCCATGCCGCCAAACACCACGGTGCAACGCAGCTGGGTGTGTTTGGCGTAGGCCGTGATCGCCTGGGCGACTTGGATCGCCAGCTCACGCGTGGGCAACAACACCAGCGCACGTACCGGGTGGCGCGCGGGCGAGGTCGAGGCATTTTCGTGCGCCAGCATGCGTTGCAGCAGCGGCAACGCGAAGGCGGCGGTTTTGCCGGTGCCGGTCTGGGCTGCGCCCATCACGTCGCGCCCTTGCAAGACCACTGGGATGGCTTGTGCCTGAATTGGCGTCATGGACTCATAGCCCAGGTCGGCTACGGCACGCGCCAAGGGCTCGGCAAGTTGAAGTTGGGAGAAGGAATCCGGATTGTTTGGGAGATTCGTGGGTAAAGCTTGGTCGCTCATCGATACCTGCAAGGAGATTGGCCCCAAGTGGCCGAGTGCGGCGCTTGCGGCGGGTGGTGCCCAGTGCTTGGGAAAGCCAGCATTATCCCCCTATATCACAAAGCCTGTTTCAGGCCTTACAAAGGCTGCGCCGAGAAGGTGTCGCAGCCCTTGACGGTGCCCCCCTGCAAACCGGCGTTGAACCAACGCTGGCGCTGGGCGCTGGTGCCATGGGTAAAACTCTCGGGCACAACCGCGCGCCCACCGGCGCGCTGCAAGGCGTCGTCGCCGATTTTTGCGGCGGCATTCATGGCTGCTTCCACATCCCCGTTTTCCAGGATCTGACGAGCGGTCTGCGCGTGATTGGCCCACACCCCGGCCAGGCAATCGGCCTGCAATTCAAGCTTGACGCTCAGCGCGTTGTATTCCACCTGGCTCACGCGCTGGCGCATCTGGTCCATTTTTTCGGTGATGCCAAGCAGGTTCTGCACGTGGTGACCCACTTCATGCGCCACCACATAGGCCTGTGCAAATTCCCCGGGCGCGCCCAGGCGCGCGCGCAGGGTTTCATAAAACGCCAGGTCGATATAGACCTTTTGGTCGCCCGGACAATAAAACGGACCCATCGCGGCTTGCCCGGTGCCGCAGGCGGTCTGAGTGATGCCCCGAAAAAGCACCAGATGCGGCTCAACGTAGGTTTTTCCACCCTTTGAAAAAACGTCTTTCCAGACGTCTTCGGTATCGGCCAGTACGGTGGACACGAACTTGGCCATATGGTCGTCCGCCGGCGGCCGTTGCGCGGGCGCCGGCTGTACCTGTTCAGTTCCGCCACCGCCGCCGCTGAGCAGGTTCAAAATCGTCAGCGGGTTGATGCCGAATATCCAGCCTCCCACCAGCGCAATAACGATGGTACCGATGCCAATTCCACGGCCTCCGATCAGGCCCCCAATGCCACCGCCGCCCCCGCCATCACGGCGGTCTTCCACATTCTCCGACTCCCGGTTGCCTTCCCATTTCATGGCCGCTCCTTTGGTCTTGACCGCGAATAGCAGTTAAATTGGAAGGATGTTAAGCCGCCAACCCAATGCTCCCCGTAGGACGGACGGACATTCCGCTACCGCGCTTTCCGCCACGCAATCGCCCTTGGTGCTGCTGACTGGATTCGACCCATTCGATGGCTCGACACTCAATCCCAGCTGGCTGGCCGCGCAAGCGTTGCACGGTCGCCGGATTGGCGGGCACCGCGTGATCTCGGCGCGCTTGCCCACTGTGTTTGGCCAGTCGCTGCGGGAGCTTGCGGTGCTTCTCAAACAACATCGTCCCGCGCTTGTCATCTGCCTTGGACTGGCGGGTGGACGAAATGCCATTTCGCTGGAACGCGTGGCGATCAACGTCAACGACGCCCGTATCGCCGACAACGCCGGAGAGACGCCGCTCGACGTGCCCGTAATTGCCGGCGCGCCGACTGCCTACTTCACCGGCCTGCCGATCAAAGCCATATTGCAGTCGTTGCGCGATGCGGGCATTGCGGCGGAGGTGTCACAAACGGCCGGCACCTTTGTCTGCAACCACGTGTTTTACGGGTTGATGCACCAGCTGGCCACGCGGCGGACCCTTAAACACACACGAGGTGGCTTTATCCACCTGCCATTCCTGCCCGGGCAAGGCACGCCGTCGATGTCTCTGGACGACATGGTGCGCGCCCTGCGTATCGCGATTCGCTGTGCGCTACGCACCGGTAAGGACTCGCGGCTCGGGGCCGGGACTTTGCACTAATCTAAGCGCGTGGCAAGGTCACGCCTTTTTGGCCCTGGTATTTCCCGCCGCGGTCCTTGTAGCTGGTTTCGCAAACCTCGTCGCTCTCGAAGAACAATACCTGGGCACAGCCCTCACCGGCATAAATCTTGGCCGGCAGCGGTGTGGTGTTGGAAAATTCCAGCGTCACATACCCTTCCCACTCGGGCTCGAAGGGCGTCACGTTGACAATGATGCCGCAACGCGCATAAGTGCTTTTGCCCAGGCAGATCGTGAGTACATTGCGCGGAATACGGAAGTACTCCAGCGTACGCGCCAGCGCAAAACTGTTGGGCGGAATGATGCAAACGTCTTCATGAAAATCGACAAAACTTTTCTCGTCGAAATTCTTCGGATCCACCACCGTACTGTGGATGTTGGTGAAGACCTTGAACTCCGGCGCGCAGCGAATGTCGTAACCATAGCTGCTGGTGCCGTAGCTGATGATTTTCTTGCCGTCGCGCTCGCGAATCTGTCCCGGCTCGAACGGTTCGATCATGCCAGTGCTCTGCGCCATGCGGCGAATCCATTTGTCGCTTTTGATAGTCATGCTGCTTGCCTATGTTGCCCGGTACGCGGTCAGGTCGCCAAAGAGCAGATTGTAGGCAGCGGTTAACCGGCCCAGGCGCCGCGCCGATTAACCGCTGGCGCGTCTCAAACCGTCGAGATAGCCGCAGTTTGAGTTCCGCCTGCATATCCCGGGCCATAGTCCGCGATCACACTGCATTGCACCAGCCGGTCGTCGCCCAGCACGATCATCGCGAACAACAACTCGTCCAGGCTGTCGGCGCTTTGGGTACGGCGGGCCAATAGCGGCGTGGCTTGCGGGTTAAGCACTATGAAGTCGGCTTCGCAGCCCGGCTGCAGATTGCCCACCACACCGTCCAGACCCAGGGCCCGCGCCGCGCCCGCCGTGTGTTGCCACCACAGTTGCCGCGGCGACAGGCTCAGGCCCGATTTGGTGTGGCCCTCGCGTCCAACGTAGTAGGCCGCAAGCATGGTGTGAAACGGGCAGAGCGAGGTGCCGCCGCCGACGTCGCTGGCCAGGCCATACCGGAAGCCCACGCGATCCGCGCCGGCATAGTCGAAGAAGCCACTGCCGAGGAACAGGTTGCTGGTCGGGCTGACCGCCGCTGCCGCGCCGGTGTCGCGCATCAGCGCACGGTCGTTGTCGTCGAAGTGGATGCAGTGCGCATAGACGGCACGTTGACGCATCAAGCCAAAACCGTCGTAGACCGCCAGATACGAACGCGCTTGCGGGAACAGGCTGCGAGCCCACGCGACCTCGTCCTTGTTTTCGGCCACATGCGACTGGATCCACACGTCCGGATAACGCGCTGCCAACTCGCCCGCGCCGCGCAGCTGGGCGTCCGTGCATGAAGGCGCAAACCGCGGCGAGATGGCATACCCCAGCCGGCCCTGCCCGTGCCAGCGCTGGATCAGCGCTTCGGTATCCAGCAGGCTTTGCTGGGTCTGGTCCCGCACCCCGTCGGGCGAATGCCGGTCCTGCAATACCTTGCCCGAGATCATGCGCAAGCGGCGTCTTGCGGCCTCGGAAAAAAATGCGTCCACCGATGCCGGATGCGAGGTAGCAAAAGTCAGCGCGGTGGTCACCCCGTTGCGCAGTAACTCGTCGAAGAAAAAAGTAGCCGCCTCCGCGCTATGACCGGCATCCGCGTAACGGCTCTCCTGCGGAAACGTATAGTTTTCCAGCCAGGGCAATAACCCGCTTGCGGGCGAGCCGATCACGTCGATCTGCGGATAATGCACATGCATGTCCACGAACCCCGGTGCGATGATGCGACCCGGCATGTGTTCGACCGCTACCCCCGGGAATTGGTTGGCGATTTCGTTATACGAGCCCACCGCCTGCACAATTTCGCGGCCGATCGCATCCGGCCCCACGGCAAGCAGACCATCCTGCTCATAAACGGCGTTGTGGTCTGCGTCAAAACGCAGGATAGCGGCGCGAAAACACTTCATGGACACAGAGCTTATCGAAGAATGCGGACTCGTTTATAAGCCGCTGCGGATAGCCCGTATGGCTAAGAACTTGTCCGTAAATAAGCAGGGGATTGCGGCCCAACCCGAAGGGCAAGCGGATTTTCGGGCGATCCGCGGCGTTGCAAAATCAGGCAAGGCGCAAAGCCTTGCCTTGGATTTTGCGCCTTGCGTCTCATCCCGAGAATCCGCTTGCGCGACCCCAGATTATTTACGGACAAGTTCTTAG
>JANYBQ010000483.1 GCA_025360705.1 Betaproteobacteria bacterium
TGCGGCGGTTCTACGCGCCGCAGCGCCTTGTACGAGCGCGCCAACAAAAGCCTGGGCGAGCTGGTGGTGGGCCGGTTCGAAAAAGTGGTCGAACATTCGTCCACGGTGCTGGTGACCGAGGCAGCATCCATCGCCCGGGAATTGCGCATCGACGGCATCGTGGCCATAGGCGGAGGCAGCGCTTCGGACACCGCCAAAGGCATTGCCATCCTGCTGGCAGAGGGTGGAGAGATCGAAGAACACGCGTCGCGTTTCGTGCCGCCCGACCAGTTCTTCCCTAAGCCTTTGCCCAGCCCCAAGATACCGGTGATCTCCGTTCCCACCACTGCCTCGGCCGCGGAAGTCACGCCCGGCCTGGGCCTGCGCGATCAACAGGGCCGCAAGCTGCTGTTCTGGGACGTCAAGCTGGCCAGCCGCCTGATAGTGCTGGACCCGCAGGCCAATTGCGGCGTGCCGGTGGCGGTGATGGCCAGTTCGGCCATGAACGGTTTCGCGCACTGTGCCGAGGGTTTGTATTCGCGCCTGCGCAACCAGGTCTCCGAGGGCTTGGCCTTGCAGGGCATACGCCTGTTCAGACACTGGCTGCCGGAGATGGTGCGTGCACCTGATTCCGTGGACGCGCGCGCCGGTGTGCTGATGGCCGCACACCTCTCGGGCATGGTTATCTCCAATGCGCGCGTCGGTATCCACCACGCGGTCTGCCATTGCCTGGGCGCGCGCGGCAACCTTCCGCACGGCGTGGCCAACTCCATCATGCTGCCGCATGCGCTGGCCTACAACATCGACGACGCCACGCCCGCGCTGGCCCTGATGGCGCAGGCCATGGGGTGCGAGGCACGCGGCAATGAACGCGAGATAGCGCTGGCCGGCATCGACGCCGTGCGTGCCCTGCAGATCGCCGCAAAGGTGCCGACCCGGCTGCGCGACACCGGCCTAGACAAAACCCTGTTGCCGGCCATCGCCGCCGACACGCTGCTCGATCGCGGCAATTTTTTCAACCCACGGCGAACCGAAAGTGACGCTCCCATTCTTTCTTTACTCGAAAAGGCTTGGTAACAAAATGGCAAAACACAGCAAGGACCTGCAGGATGCACTCGACCATTTCATGGGAACGCTCGGGAATATTCCCGAGCCGATACGCGCCATGCGCGACTACGCGCCCGAAGCGCTGGTGGGCTACACGCGCACGCGCAAATACCTCATGCGCCGCCCGCCCGAAGGTGCGCTCGACATGCGCACCAAGGAACTGGTCTACGTATTGCTGGACGTGGTCACTGGCAATCTTTCAGGCGCCAAGAATCACCTGCATGCCGCGATGCGTGAGGGGCTCACGGTTGCACAGCTGGCCGAGGCCCTGATGCAGACCATGGCGGTTTGCGGCATCACCACCTGGGGCCAGGCCGGCTGGCGCCTGTGCGATTACGCCGCCCAGATCGAGCGCGGCGAAGCCGTCAATGAAGCGGGGGAGGCGGGTTTGCCCGCCCTGATGACAAAAGCCAAGATAGCATCCAAGTCCGGTTCGGTCGGCAAAGCGCCAAAAGCCAAGGCCGCCAAGAGCAAAGGACGCGCCGCATGAGCGTGGCCGCTATCGAAAAATCCGCCACGCCAGCCGCGCCTGAAGACGTCGCGGATGCCCTTGGGCTGGTGCGCCCGCTGCAAGGCTGTGCTGTTGCGCTATATCTCATGGTGGTGCCTGGCGCCAACGCCGTGCATTGAAACTTTTGCTCTGAAACTTTCGTCGAGGACTCCTATGACTACGGCCTTGCTCTCACCGACTCTCGAAAACGACGCGCTGGCTACCGCCCGCGCGATGATAGGCATGCCGATCCGCATCGAGCAGTGGAACTACGAAGCCTCGCGCGATTCGATCCGCCACTATGCCTGGGGCCTGGGCGACGACAACCCGCTCTGGAGCGATCCGGAGTACGCCAAAAAAACCCGCTGGGGCGGCATCATCGCGCCGCCCACTTTCATGTATGGCGTATTCGACGCGGTGATCGCGCCCGGTCTGCCTGACATCCAGTGGATCTACTCCGGTACCGACTGGTTTTTCGACGAGCCCGCGCGGCGCAACGACGAGATCACCGCACACGGCGAATATGTGGATGCCCAGGAACTCAGCGGGCGCCGGGTCGCGAAAATGCTGGTGCAGACCGGCGAGGTGACCTATACCAACCAGCACGGCCGGTGCATCGCGCGCGCCCTGTCGCATACCTTCCGTATTCCGCGCCAATCCGCTGCGGGTGGGCTCAAGCTGGAGCCGCGCGACCCCCATGTGTACAGCGACGCAGAGCTGGACGACATAGGCCAGGCCATGCTTAACGAATACCGCCGCGGCGCGGATACGCTGTATTGGGACGACGTCGAGGTGGGCGTTACCCTGCCGGGCACCACGCGCGGACCCATCAACCAGATGGACATGACCTGCTATTACGCCGGTTCGGTCGGCACCTCGGGCTACAAGTCCACCAAGTTGCGGCGCATCTATGCCGAATACGCGCGCAAGTCGCCCGAGCGCCTGCCCAACAATTACGACGCCAGCTACTACGGTGCCACGGTGTCGCCCAGCATCGGCCATCAGGACAAGAACATCGCGGTCAAGGAAATAGGCATGCCCGGTCCGTATGACAACGGCCCGCAGCGCATCGGCATGTGCGCGACCTGTGTGACCAACTGGATGGGCGATGACGGTTTCATGCGCGAGCATTCGATCCGGGTCAAGCAGCCGGTTATTTTCGGTGATACCACGTTTACCGCCGGGCAGGTAAAGGGCAAGCGCATGGAGGGTGGCCTGGCGCTGATCGATTGCGAGGTGTGGGCCAAGAACCAGTTTGGCCAGGTCACGGCAAGCGGCCGTTCCGTGGTGGAATTACCGCGCCGGCCGGCCTGACGCAGGCGGTACAGTGACCTATTGTTCAAACAGCGAAGTCCGGTGACTGTATGGCAACATCATTGAAAGCGAAGGACGCCGAGGGCGGAGAGACCATGAAGTCGCTGCGCCTGTCTCTGCGGCTGCTGCTGGAGTTCTCCGGCGAGCAGCGCGATTTCGGCGTTGGTGAGCTGGCCGAGCGTTGCGGTGTCTCCAAGGGGCAGGTGTCCAAGGTGCTGGAGGCGTTTGCCGACCACGGTTTCCTGGCGCAGGACCCGGAAACGCGGCGCTACTCGGTGGGTGTGCACAGCTACACGCTGGGCTCGCGTTTTCTTGCCAACGACCGTTTGTGCAGGGCCGCTATGCCCGTGATGCGCGACCTTGTCACGCGTACCGGCCATAGCGCCCGGCTGTCGGTGCTCAAAGGCAACCAGGTGCTGTACCTCATAGGCCTGGAAGGCCCCTTGTTCGTGGACACTGGCTGGCGAGCGGGCACCAGTCTGCCGGTGCACTCCACCACTGCGGGCCGGGTGCTGCTAGCCTTCATGGAACCCAAGCTGGCGCAGCAACTGCTGTCCGGCCCTTTACGCGCGGTCACTCCCCACACCATCACCGACCGGGCCAAGATAGAAAAAATAGTTGCACGCGCGCGCATCACCGGCTACGCCACCCAGCGCAATGAAACCACGCCGGGGCTGGGCACCATCGCCGTTCCGATTTTTGACGTGCACCAGCAGGCCATCGGGGCGCTGGGCATTGCCTTCCCGTCCCATGTGGCGCTGGCCGCCGACGAGGCCGAAATAGCCGACCAACTGCACCAGGCAGCACGAACGCTGTCTCAACGCATTGGTTGCAAGGTCTACCCGTTCGGCCGCCATGAACCCGCGGTTGCGCAGCGCAGCCCGCGCGGCAAACGATTTCAGGAGGTGTTATGAACGCCGATGTGCGCCCCAGCGTTTTTTCTTCCGGCCGTCCGGCCGACATCGCCGAAGACGAATGGCAGGTCCGCGTGGACCTGGCAGCCAGCTACCGGCTGTTTCACTACTACCACATGACGGACCTGATCTACAACCACATTTCGGCACGTGTTCCGGGCCGGCATGACCGCTTCCTGATCAATGCCTATGGTCTGATGTTCGACGAAATTACGGCGTCGAACCTGGTGGTGGTGGACACCGACGGCAACGTGCTGCGCGACACCACGGGCCTGGGCATCAACCCAGGCGGTTTCACCATTCATTCGGCCGTGCACATGGCACGCCCGGACGTGTTCTGCGTGATGCATACCCATACACCCGCGACGGTCGCGGTGTCGTGCTTGCAGCGCGGCCTGCTTCCGCTGACCCAGCAGTCGATGCGATTCACCGACCGTATCGCCTACCACGACTACGACGGCGTGTTTTTCACCGACGAGGAGCGGCGCCGTCTGATCGAATCCCTCGGCAGCAAACTGGTGATGCTGCTGCACAACCATGGTTCGCTGG
>JANYBQ010000387.1 GCA_025360705.1 Betaproteobacteria bacterium
GAAAACTCCGCTTCTATCTGAGGCGCGGTTTTCATCATTTCACGCGCGCGTTGCATGCGGGATTCATATTCGCCAACTCTGGCGCGCAAAGCCGCCACCTGAATTTCAGAAGCCGCCATCATCCGACCGAGTTCCTGTGTAATCAGGTTCATGCCCGGCCCGGATCCGGTCAAAGGATTTGCCATTGCAGTCTTACGCAATTCCAGAACTTCTTTCCGCTTCTGTTCTTCCAGGTCCTTAATCAGTTTGCGCGTCGTCACAACATCAGGATGCTGCTCGGTAAACCGCTGCAGCAGCCCATCCAGGTTTTGCTTCTGTGCCGCCAATCTGGCATCGATCTCGGGCGTGGAGACGCTTAGAGCGGACTCTTGAAGAATGCTCCGGGAAGTTATATTTCCAGTTTGCGACTTCTCGGCATCGATCTGGCGTTTGGCGGAGTCTCGCGCATTTTCAGCCTCGCGCAGCTCAAGCCGAGCCTGGTTGAGCTGGGTAGTCACGTCACCTACTTTCGAGGCCATGTCCTTACCATCGCCAGTTTGAAGTTCCAGATTCTTTAGCCGAAACAACTTCAGGCGTGCTTCCGCCTCTTCGAGCTTACCCACGTAAGTCTTGATTTGTTCTTCAATAAACTTCTTGGCGCTGTCCGAGTCTTTGCGGGTCTGACCCAGGCTGGACTCCACAAAAATCGACACCAGCGACTGGACCACTCGCTTAGCCTTATCGGGACTGCGGTCGCGAAACGAAAGTGTGTAAATGTTGTCCCTGCCAGCGTTCTTGATTTCAAGTGTCTTGGTCAGGGTTTCGACCAAGTCTTCCTGTGCGGTCTTTGACGTGCTCGTAAGATCGAGATCCGCCATCCGAATCAGCTTTTCGATATTGGGCCGGCTGATAAGCGTGCGGCTTAACATCATTACTTGTTGATCGACGTTGGGTTGAACGGCAAGACCTGACATCAGAGGCTTGAGAATGGACTGGGTGTCTACGTAAATGCGGGCGCTGGCTTCGTATTTATCCGGCACAGCCAATACCACCACAATCCCGACGGCAGCGACAAACCAGGCAACCGCCAGCCCAGGCCAGCGGTGCCTCCACATGCCTTTCAATACCGAAATTACTTGCCCGAGCAGCTCTTCCATCAGGAGATATCTATGCGGTCAGAATTAAAAGCGACACTGCGCATGTCAATCAAAACCAGCCCTGTGGGATGATAAGAATGTCGCCTGGCTTCATCTCAACATTGGCTGAAATATCGCCCCGTTTTATCAGGTCCTTGATCCGAACGGTGTACTGCTTGTCCCCTTCCGAAGCACGCAGGATGGAGGCGGAGTTTCCGTCGGCAAAGTCGGTCAAACCACCGACTGCAATCATCACATCCAGCAAAGTCATCTTCTGCTTGTACGGCAGGAACTGCGGTTTCGCCGCTTCGCCAACCACACGGATTTGCTCGCTATAGGGACCTATAAAACCCGTCACGATCACGGTCACAATCGGGTCGCGCACAAATTTTCCCAAAGCCTGCTCCACGTCGCGCGCAATTTGTGTAGAGGTTTTGCCTTGCGCGACTAGTTCGTCTACCAGAGGAGTAGTAACTTTGCCATCCGGACGTACGGGAACCGACATCGATAACTCAGGGTTGCGCCACACAATAATGTTCAGCGAATCGCCAGGACCAACGATGTAGTTGTAGTCAAGCGTTGATGCGGCAGCAGGCGCCGGAGGGTATTTGGGCGAATTCAGGGCGCAACCTGTCACCACTAGCGCCAATATACCGAGAGCCAACCGGCGCGCCAACCAAATTACAGAGGTACCAGAATCTCTCATCGCTTGTCCTTCAATATGCGGCCGCATCGCGACCTACGGCAAGCGCAGAATATAGCGCATTTGCTTTGGAAAACCCGAAAAAATCAAGCTTGGAACGCACTCTTGTGTCAATGGAACAACTAGTTCACAGGCAGGCGATGCGTGGCTGGGGACTGCCTCAAACAAAGAAACCTGAAGACGCCGTATGCTATCAAAGCAGGAGCGCAAAAGACCATCCAGGCCAAATCAGAAATCAGTTGCCTGGAGCCCCGCGCAGCACCGGCCGGATAAATTTCAGCAGCAATTGCTGAAGAGGATGCGAATTGCCAAACGGGCGCCAAGTGTGTTTAAGCGTTTGATGATAAGCGTCGAAGTGCATGCCCCAAGGCGCCGCGCGCATGCGACCCCGGCCTAGCAAAACCTTAAGAACGGACGTCCCCATTACGCCAGCACACAGGTCACAGGCCATCACAGTTGATGGACCGCGCTTCTCCTTGAAGTTAACAGCTTCGGGAGCCACCAGGTAATCGCGCTGAACCATGGCAGGCGACAGCCCCGCGATAAAGCGCGCGTATTGCTCCTGCGACTCGTGCCCCTCGACCTTGAAGTAATCTTCAAAACTCATACCGGTCGGGCTGAAATAGAGGAACGCGACGCCCATACCAAGCGGCGCAGCAGTTAAAGCAGGGATGCCTTTTTCGCGGCATTTGGCAAAAACCATACGGCGTGCCGGCAGCGCGAAGAAATCAAGTCCGTCCACATAGACATCCACATCGCGCAAAAATTCGTCCACGTTTTCCGGTTGGACGCCTTGGGGGAACAAACGCAAGTCGATCTCCGGATTGATGTCCCGCGCCAAACGGGCAAGCGTTTCAATCTTCGACTTCCCCATGAAAGGCATAAAAGCACCGGCTTGTCGGTTAAGGTTATGAATATCGAAATCGTCGAAGTCTGAAATATTGAAATTGGCTAGGCCAAGTCGGGAAAGGGTGAGCAAATGCGCCCCACCAACTCCACCAAGCCCGGCGATCGCAATGCGCGCCTTCTTCAGTTTGGCCTGTTCGTTCTGTATAACCCAGCCAATATTGCGCGAGAAAGCACGGTCATATTCAAAGGTGATTGAGGCGGTCATGGACAATCTCGGTGTGTTAGATTTTGTATTGTGCCTTCGAACCTAACGCAAGGAAAACCCGTGAGCCGTGACACGCTAACCCAGATTCTCAACCTTGCGCGGTGGGCACCAAGTGGTGATAACACACAGCCGTGGCGCTTTAAAATTGTGGACGATTACAGGCTCCGGGTGCATGGCTTTGACACGCGTGACCATGTCCTCTACGACTTTGACGGACACCCAAGCCATATTGCGCACGGCGCGCTGCTTGAGACGATACGGATCGCGGCATCCGGCTTTGCGCTGTCTACCCAGTGGACGATTGCCTCGTCTGGCGACGACCGGGCTCCCGTCTACGATGTAAGTCTCACACCCGATCCAAGCCTTGCGCGCGACCCCCTCTTTGCCTGCATTGAGACACGCACAGTGCAGCGCCGTCCGATGAAAGCCACGCCCCTTACGCATACACAGCGATTGGCACTGGTCAACGCTGCAGGCGAGGATTTTCGCGTGCAGTTATTTGAGTCAACCGCAGACCGCATGAAAGTGGCCAAGCTGTTGTGGGACAGTGCAAAAATCCGCCTGACTTGTCCGGAGGCGTATCCGGTTCACCAAGCGATCATCGAATGGCGCGCCCGCTACAGTAAAGACCGGATACCAGAACAAGCAGTCGGTGTTGACCCGGCCACCGCCCGCCTGATGGAGTGGGTGATGCAAAGCTGGGAACGTGTGGCGTTCTTCAACCGCTACCTTTTGGGCACGGTGGCGCCACGCGTCCAACTCGACCTGCTGCCCGGTTTGTGCTGCGCAGCGCACTTGCTGGTGCGTCCCACACGCGCCCCCGTGTTGTTGGCTGACTGGGTTCGCATTGGTATCGCGGTACAACGCATCTGGCTGACCGCAACACTTCACGGCTTGCACTTACAGCCTCAGATGACGCCGGTGATTTTTCGATGGTACGCGCGCGCAGGACGCCGCTTCTCCACCGAACCGGCATTGTTTGAACAAGCCATCAAGTTGTCGGGTAACTTTGAGCGGATTGCAGCGGCGACTCCAACCGAAGATTTCGGATTCTTCGCACGGGTTGGGCTATCGCAAG
>JANYBQ010000426.1 GCA_025360705.1 Betaproteobacteria bacterium
CCGGTCTGCCGCAACTGCCAATGCGCGACGTTGCTTACCGTGGCAGCACACTCCAGGAGTTCGACCTTGACCGGGCGCTTTTGCGCAAGCCGGAAGTGCTGCTGGTGGATGAACTGGCGCACTCCAACGTCGAAGGTTCGCGCCATCCCAAACGCTGGCAGGATGTGCAGGAACTGCTGGAGGCTGGCATCGATGTGTGGTCCGCCGTCAACGTGCAGCACCTGGAAAGCCTCAACGGGACGGTGGGCGCGATCACCGGCATACGCGTGCATGAGACCGTGCCGGACACCGTGCTGGACGGCGCCGACGAGATCATCCTGGTGGATGTGACGCCCGACGAGTTGATTGGGCGGCTCAAGGCTGGCAAAGTCTATCTGCCGCAGCAGGCCGAACGCGCGGCGCAAAATTTCTTTCGCAAGGGCAACCTGATTGCGCTGCGCGAGATTGCATTGCGCCGCACCGCGGAACATGTAGAAGATGATGTGCGCAGTTACCGGGTCGAGCAAAGCATCGCCCCGGTGTGGAACACGGAAGGTGCAATTCTGGCCTGCGTTGGACCGCGCGTTGGCGCCGAGCAGACCGTACGCGCCGCCGCCCGACTGGCCGGCCAGCTCAATGTGCGCTGGCACGTGGCATATGTGGAGACGCGGCAATTGCAGCGTCTGGATGCCGCCCAGCGCGATCGAATTCTGGCCGTGCTCAAGCTGGGCGAGGAACTCGGGGCGGCCACGGCTGTGCTGGCTGGCAGCGACACCGCCGTCGAGCTGGTGGCGCAGGCGCAAAGGCTCAACTGCGCAATTCTGATGGTCGGCCGACCGCGCCCGTCGCCCTTGCCCTGGGGCGTTGGCGGGCGCACCCTGACGCGCCGGCTGGCACTATTGGCGCCCACGCTGGACATTGTGGAGGTAGGGCGCGCCGACAGCGCCCGCCGATTGACGCCCGTGGTGCAACGGGTGCAGGAAGAGGAGGCACAGGCCGCGTGGCATGAAGCCTGGCCGCGTTATGCCTGGGCAGCCGCGAGCTGCGTGGCCGTCACGCTTGCCGCAACCCCGTTGCACGGGGTGCTGGACCTGGCCAACATCGTGATGCTGTTTCTGCTGGGCGTGGTGTTGGTAGCCGTAAAGTTCGGGCGCGGACCGGCGGCCATGGCGGCATTCTTCAACGTTGCGGCTTTCGATTTCTTCTTTGTGCCACCGCGGCTGTCGTTCGCCGTGAGCGACGTTCAGTACCTGTTGACCTTTGCGGTGATGTTGGCGGTTGGACTGCTGATCGGACAGCTCACGGCCGGGCTGCGTTTTCAGGCACGTATTTCTTCCAGCCGCGAGCGGCGCGCGCAGTCGCTGTTCGAGCTTACCCGCGACCTGTCGGGCGCGTTGCTCAGTACGCAGGTGGCGGAATTGGGCGAGGCGGCGGTGCAACGCAATTTCGGCGGGCGGGCCGTGGTGTCGATCACCGACGCGCAGGACCAGTTGGTGCTGCCCACGAAACCGCAGCCCGGTTTCGATCCGAGCGTGGCCGACTGGGCGTTGCGCCACACCCAGAGCGCCGGTCTGGCTACCTCCACGCTGGCAGCGCAGTCCTGGCACTACGTGCCGCTGCGGGCGCCGATGCGTGTGCGCGGCGTACTGGCGCTCGAGCCCGCGCAGCCGCGCTGGTTGCTGATACCCGAGCAGATGCAGCAACTCGACACGCTGGCGCGCCAGATCGCCATCGCGCTGGAGCGTGTGCATTACGTTGAAGTCGCCCAGCAGGCGGTGGTGGAGATGGAGTCCGAGCGGCTGCGCAACGCGCTGCTGGCCGCCATATCGCATGACGTGCGTACGCCGCTGACAGCGCTGATCGGGCTGGCTGAGTCGCTGCGGCATTCGCGACCGGCGTTGTCCGGCGGGCAGGCCGGCACCGCGCAGGCATTGACCGACCAGGCACGTGAACTCAACGCATTGGTCAACAACCTGCTCGACATGGCGCGGCTGCAAAGCGGTGCGGTGAGTTTGCGCATGCAATGGCAGTCGGTGGAAGAGGTGGTGGGCACGGCCATTCGCGCGGCCCAGCATGCACTGGGTGCCAGGACGGTTCAGACCGAACTGCCGTCCGATCTGCCGCTGGTGGAGTTCGACGCGGCGCTGATCGAGCGCGTGCTGGTGAACCTGCTGGAGAACGCCGCCAAATACGGAGCTGCGCCTATCGTTGTGCGGGCGCACGTAACCGACGATGCGCTGGTGATCAGCGTGGCCGATCATGGGCCGGGCTTGCCGCGCTCGGTCAAGGGACACGAGCAGTCTTTGTTCGACAAATTCACGCGTGGCGCGGCCGAGTCGGCCACGCCGGGCGTAGGACTGGGCCTGGCGATTTGCAAAGCCGTCGTAAATGCACATCGCGGGCAGATAGTTGCCGCCGCCGCTTTGGTTGGTGGAGCGGAATTCACGGTGACGCTGCCGCGCAAACCACCCCCCGAGGTGCCTCCCGATCCGCTCGCCGGGATCGCGCCCGATATCGATTGAGTTGTCACCATGCCCACGCCCGTCGCCGTTGTAATTGAAGATGAGCCGCAGATTCGCCGCTTCGTGCGCGCGGCGCTGGAGGGCGAGGGATGGCAGGTGCACGAGGCCGAAACCAAACAGCGTGGGCTGATTGAAGCCGGCACCCGCAAACCCGACGTGGTGATTCTGGACCTGGGCCTGCCCGATGGCGACGGCATCGACCTGATCCGGGATATACGCAGCTGGTCCGGCGTGCCTATCGTGGTGTTGTCGGCACGCTCCGGCGAGGCAGACAAAATAGCCGCGTTGGACGCCGGCGCCGACGATTATTTGACCAAGCCGTTCGGTGTGGGTGAGCTGCTGGCCCGGGTGCGCGCGAATGTGCGGCGGCCACGGGCAGCCTCACCCGATGGAGCGGCGGGGGGCGGTGCGGAAGCCGTATTTCATTTTGGCGAAGTGGAGGTGGATCGTGTGTCGCGACTAGTGCGGCGCAACGGGACAGAAGTGCATCTGACGCCGATCGAATATCGGCTGCTGCTGGTGCTGGTCACCCACGCCGGTCGAGTGCTGACGCATCGCCAGTTGTTGCGCGAAGTCTGGGGTCCATCGCATGCCGACCAGAGCCACTATCTGCGCATCTATATGGGCCATCTGCGGCAGAAGCTGGAGGCCGACCCGGCGCAGCCGAAGCATTTGTTGACCGAGACGGCAGTGGGGTATCGGTTGGTGGTGTGAGCGGTTTTCTTGCGGTATTGGTCGCGAGCAAAGCCATGGGCGGGCCGCCGCCGTCGCTTCACTCTTGGGTCCCTGCGCTGCGCGTCGGGACTGCCCTGCGATGCTCACCGACCAAGGCAAACCGATGAACTCGCTTCGCTCAAACAGCATCGGTTTGGCGCTTCAGGCCGACCTTGGCCGGTTGCGCTTCTCGGCTGCCAGTAGTTATCCAGACCCGCTTTGTGTAAACTCCTGTGTAAGGAGTCACACATGGCCACCAATCTTGCTATCGATCCCGAACTTCTTGAACGTGCCGTGGAGGTGAGCGGTGAGCGGACGAAGAAAGCTGTCGTTACGAAGGCATTGCAGGAGTTCATTGCCCGCCGCGAGCAGAAGCGGTTAATCGACCTAATGGGCAAACTCAAGTGGGATGGCTCGTTCAACTACAAGGCTGAGCGCTCCCGGTCGTGACGCTACTTGTTGACACAAGCGTTTGGTCGCTTGCCCTGCGCCGCGATGCCTCGGCCTCCGAGCCCGAAGTTCAACTGCTCAAGGACGCCCTCATGGGTGCCGATGTAGTCGTCACGACCGGGCTGGTTCTCCAAGAACTGCTGCAGGGATTCTCCGGGCCAAAGTCCCGGGCATTGATCATTGAACGCTTTTCAGCGCTTCCCTTGCTGCAGCCTGATCGCGAAGACCATGTTGCAGCCGCCGAACTGCGTAACGCGTGCCGAAGAGCAGGTGTTCAGGTCGGCACCATCGACGCGTTACTCGCTCAACTGTGCATTCGGCACGATCTGACACTTCTGAGCACCGACAACGACTTCAAACTCGCCGCTCCGCACTGTGCCCTGCGTGTGTGGGCACCAAAGGTCGGGACGCGCCGCAAGTGACGCCCGTGCCGTTCGTTGCTTCTGGGCAGCCCGGGCACCGTGGGCTTGCACCCGGTGGAGGCTTGTCCACCAATACCGTCCGACTTCACCGCGTAATCCGGGCAACGCCGGAACGCATCTATCGTGCATTCCTCGATCCCGACGCAATGGCAAAGTGGCTTCCGCCCAACGGATTCACCGGCAAGGTTCATAAGCTGGAGGCCAAGCTGGGTGGCGGTTACAGCATGTCGTTCACGAACTTCACTACTGGCCATAGCCACTCATTCGGCGGGGAGTACCTTGAGCTGGTGCCGCATGAACGGATTCGCTACACAGGCAAGTTCGACGACCCGAACCTGCCGGGAGTGATGCAAACCATCGTAAACCTGCGGGCCGTATTCTGCGGGGCCGAGTTGACCGTCGTGCAGGAAGGCATACCCCAGGTCATTCCGCCCGAGGCCTGTTATATGGGGTGGCAGGAATCGCTCACCTTGCTCGTAAAACTCGTTGAAGCCGAAATCCGCGAGTAGCGTGGTGACGCACGATGGAGTTCTGTTGATGCTGCCGTCGAAGTCAAGCGGCAGCGTAGGCCCGCCTCTGGCTTTGCCCGCGACCGAGTTCCGTTGCTTTCCTCACTCGTAATGCGTCCACATGCAAAGGACGCGAACGATCCGCTCCTTGGCAAAAACTTCATAGACCAGGCGATTGTGAATGTTGATGCGGCGGGAGTGAGCGCCTGCCAAATCACCGAGGAGTTTTTCGAACTTCGGTGGATTCTGGAAAGGATCGTTGGCGAGAATCGCCAGCAAAGTTTAGGCTTTCGGTTTGTGTCCGCCGGCCTTGAGCTTGCGCGCGTCTTTCAGCGCCTGCTTCGAATAGACGAGCCACCCGGATCGTCGTGACTGGCCGACAGGTCTGCCACTTGGCCGGCGGGCAAGGCCAGCAACAAGGACGGGATGAACTGTCAGCGGTCAAACGCGGGGCGCTTTGGATCGAATTTCCAACCGGGAATCAGGTACTGCATGGCCACCGCGTCATCGCGCGCGCCAAGGCCATGTTGCTTGTAGAGCTGGTGCGCTTTTTCGACCTCGGCCATGTCGAGTTCGACACCCAGGCCCGGCTTTTTCGGCACCTGCACCAGACCGCCCTTTATCTGTAGCGGTTCCTTGGTCAGCCGCTGGCCGTCCTGCCAGATCCAGTGCGTGTCGATAGCCGTCACTCGCCCGGGTGCGGCAGCGCCCACATGGGTGAACATGGCCAACGACACATCGAAGTGGTTGTTCGAGTGCGATCCCCAGGTCAGGCCCCAGTCGCGGCAGGTCTGGGCCACACGAACCGAACCAGCCATGGTCCAGAAATGGGGGTCGGCCAGAGGGATATCCACCGATTGCAGCGACAACGCGTGCGTCAATTGGCGCCAGTCGGTGGCGATCATGTTGGTCGCCGTGGGCAGGCCGGTGGCGCGACGGAACTCGGCCATTACCTCGCGGCCGGAGAAGCCGTCTTCGGCGCCACACGGGTCTTCGGCATAAGCCACCACACCGCGCATGTCGCGCATCATGCGGATCGCGTCTTTCAGCAACCAACCGCCGTTGGGGTCGAGCGTCACGCGTGCGGTCGGAAAACGTTCATGCAGTGCGACCATGGCCTCGATTTCTTCCTCACCGCGCAGCACGCCGCCCTTGAGCTTGAAGTCGTTAAAGCCGTAATGTTCATGCGCGGCCTCAGCCAGGCGAACCACCGATTCAGACGTCATCGCCTTCTCGTGGCGCAGCCGGAACCAGCTGTTGTCGGCTGCCGGTTCGCTGGCATAGGGCAGGTTGGTCTTGCCTTTGTCACCGACATAAAACAGATACCCCAGCATCTCGACCGCATCGCGCTGTTGTCCTTCGCCCAGCAGCGCCGCGACGGGTACGTCCAGATGTTGTCCCAGCAAATCCAGCAGCGCCGACTCGATGGCGGTAACCGCGTGGATGGCGGTGCGCAGGTCGAAGGTCTGCTGCCCGCGTCCGCCGGCATCGCGGTCCGAGAACTGGGCATGGACTTGTTGCAGCACACGCTGATGCGCCCCGATGGATTGACCGACAACGAGGTCGCGGGCGTCTTCGAGCGTTTGCCAGATCTTTTCGCCGCCGGGAACCTCGCCGACACCGGTGCGTCCGGCGTTGTCGGTCAGGATCAACAGGTTGCGCGTGAAGAACGGTCCATGCGCGCCGCTCAGGTTCAGCAGCATGCTGTCGCGCCCTGCAACAGGGATCACGCGCAGGTCGGTGATTCGGGGAGTGGAACTGGTCGACATAACAACTGCCCCGTCATGCACCCAGCAAATTGCCGGTGCGATATGGCACGCTGCCGGCGATGTTGGCCAGCACGTCGTCGGCCAGTGCATACCGCTCGTTGGTCCGGGCGTACATCACGCCCTCGACCTCGGCTTGCACGGTGAAAGCGGTGTTCTCGATCGGGTCGATCAGCTCTGCCACCGGGTCGCCGATCTTCAGATAGTCACCCACCTGGGCCGCGAAAACCAGTATGCCCGCGGTAGGCGACTTGACGCTTTGAGAACCCGCCAGCGGGGTCGCGGCACACGCCATTTCGGGCAAGCGTGGCGTGTCGCCAGCAATCACGCCCATATGCAGCAGATAGGTGAAGATGGCCTTGGCATCGGCATCGCCCAAAGCGTGGGTCACATCGGTTTCTCCGCGCAGTTCCACGGTGGTGCTGGCGCAGGCCTGGGGCAGCGGGCTGGGTGGCTCGTTGCCCAGGCTGGCGGTAGCGAGTTTTTCCGCCAATTGCCACCACAAGCTGGAAAAACACTCGTCGAACGACACACCGCCTGCGTTGGTAGCCAGCAGTACCGCGCGCGCTTGCAGCAGGCGCGCCAGTGGCTCGATTTGCGGCCAGCACGGCGTCTCGGTGTAGATATGCAAAACCGCCTCGCAGTCGCAATGCAGGTCCAGCACCAGATCCGCGTCGAAGGCCAGGCTCACGAGAGTCTTGCGCAGGGCGTGAAGCGGCGTAGCGGGCTGCCAGTCTTTCAGGTACGCGGCAACGACTTCACGCACCAGCGCCACGTTGTGATGCGGATCCTGGCCCAGCCGCCCCTTCACCCGCGCAAATACGGCGTCGGCTAAATCCGGATAGTTGCGGTTGAAATTTTCGGAACTGCCGAACTCGAAACGGCCCATGGGTTTATGGTCCATGCGTTGGGCCAGACCGATCGGGTTGGCAACCGGAACCAGCACCACCTCGCCTTGCACGGTGTCCTGCTGCTCGGCCTGTTCCAGCAGTGCCCGCAAATGGTGGGCGGCAAGCATGCCGGGCAATTCTTCCGCATGCAGGCTGGCCTGGATATAGACCTTGGGCCGGGCACCCGGCAGCCCGAAATGAAAACTCGAAACGGTGGTCTGGTTGCCCAGACTCTGACCCGATAGAGGATGGTCGAAGCGGCGCATAGTGATTAAATTCCTGTTTTACAACCGTTCGGGCTGAGCATGTCCAAGCCGTGGTGAGCCCTTCGACCTTTGGTCAGGCTCCGCACCAGCCACGCTCGGGGCGAACGTAATCGGGTTTGTCATCAGCGGTGTTTTCGCAAGGCCTCGATCATGCAATTTTAGATCCGGCGTTTTGCGTCAAGGCTTGTCGTTTGCACTTGCGTTGCCCCTGTAATCGGCCCGGACAAGGCCAACGCTTTACACTAAGGCTCTCCCGTACTTTAGTGCCTCATGAACGCCCCAGTCGACGTTTCTTTTTTCGCGCGCGCCGCAAAGCCGCTGACCAGTTACCGCAAGTACTGGGCGGCGCGTTTCGGCACGGCAAAATTTTTGCCGATGAGCCGCGCCGAGATGGAGCAACTGGGCTGGGACAGCTGCGACATTGTGCTGGTGACCGGCGACGCCTATGTGGACCACCCGAGTTTCGGCATGGCGGTGATAGGGCGCATGCTGGAAGCGCAGGGTTTCCGGGTCGGCATCATCGCTCAGCCCGACTGGACCAGCGCGGCGGCGTTCCAGGCCTTGGGCAGACCGAATCTGTTCTGGGGCGTGACCTCCGGCAACATGGATTCGATGATCAACCGCTACACGGCGGACCGCAAGATTCGCAGCGATGACGCCTACACGCCGGGGGACGTTGGCGGCAAGCGGCCGGATCGCGCCGCACTGGTGTATTCGCAGCGTTGCCGCGAAGCTTTCAAGGACGTGCCGATCGTGTTGGGCGGCATCGAAGGTTCGCTGCGCCGTATCGCGCATTACGACTACTGGTCCGACAAGGTGCGCCGGAGCATCGTGGTGGACGCCAAATGCGACTTGCTGCTGTACGGCAACGCCGAGCGGGCGATTGTCGAGATCGCGCATCGTCTGGCCGCGCGCGAGCCGGTACAGAACATCACCGACGTGCGCGGCACCGCGTTCGTGCGCCGGCCCGATGACGCAACCGGCAAGGGCTGGTTCGAGATAAATTCGACCAGCGTGGACGAACCCGGGCGCGTGGAGGCGCAGGTCAACCCCTACATGACGACGAGCGAACAGGCGGCCGGGCAGGGAAGCAGCTGTTCGAAGCAAGACGATGCTTCCATCCAGGTAGAGGTGCTTTCGCGCGATGCCAAGCTTGTTGGAGCAACGACAAACATTTTGCCCGGCGCTGCGCCGGATACGGGCGGAGCGGCGCCGCGGGTACCAATCGCAGCACCGGCGGACCTTGGCGCCACGATTCAACCGCTGACGTTCTTCGCCAACCCGGCATTGAAGGGCAAACTCAAGGTGCCGCCGCGCGATCGCTCGGTGATCCGCCTGCCGTCTTATGAGCAGGTCAGGAGCGACCCGGTGTTGTACGCCCACGCCAACCGGGTGTTGCATCTGGAGACCAACCCCGGCAATGCGCGTGCGCTGGTACAGGCGCACGGTGAGGGCACTACCGCGCGAGACGTGTGGATCACGCCGCCGCCGATCCCGCTGACCACGGCCGAGATGGATCTGGTGTTTGATCTGCCATATGCGCGTTCGCCGCACCCCTGTTATGCGGACGAGAACGGCAGCTTTGATGCCGCCACCAAGATTCCGGCGTGGGAAATGATTCGCTTTTCCGTCAACATCATGCGCGGCTGTTTTGGTGGCTGTACCTTCTGCTCGATTACCGAACACGAAGGCCGCATCATCCAGAGCCGTTCGGAGGATTCGGTCATCAAGGAAGTCGAAGCGATCCGCGACTCTGTGAAGGGTTTTACCGGCACCATTTCGGACCTCGGCGGCCCCACGGCCAATATGTACCGCATCGGCTGCAAGAGCCCCGAGATCGAATCGGCCTGCCGCAAGCCGTCGTGTGTTTACCCGGGCATCTGCTCCAACCTCAACACCGACCACACCCCGCTGATCCACATGTACCGGCGCGCGCGCGCGCTCAAGGGCGTGAAGAAAATATTGATTGGTTCCGGCCTGCGTTACGACCTGGCGGTGCAAAGCCCCGAATACGTCAAGGAGCTGGTGACGCACCACGTGGGTGGTTACCTGAAGATCGCGCCCGAACACACACAGGCCGGGCCGCTCTCCAAAATGATGAAGCCAGGCATCGGCAGCTACGACAAGTTCAAGCAGCTGTTCGAGAAGTTCAGCGCCGAGGCCGGCAAGAAGCAGTACCTGATTCCGTACTTCATCGCCGCGCACCCCGGCACCAGCGACGAAGACATGATGAACCTGGCCGTATGGCTCAAGAAGAACGGTTTTCGGGCTGATCAGGTACAGACTTTTTACCCATCGCCGATGGCTACGGCCACCGCGATGTACCACAGCAACCGCAACCCGCTGCGCAGAATCACGCGCGACAGCGAGACCGTGGACGTCGTGCGCGGAGACCGACGGCGCCGCCTGCACAAGGCCTTTTTGCGTTACCACGACGCCAACAACTGGCCGCTGTTGCGCGAAGCCTTGAAGACCATGGGCCGCTCCGACCTGATCGGCAACGGCAAGCAGCATCTGATCCCGACCTACCAGCCACTGACCGACGGCGCCTATACCAGCGCACGCAGCAAGAATTCGACCGCCGCGCCGCTCAAGCTGGCCGTGGCAGTTCCGGTGAAAGGCCGTTTGCTGACACAACACACCGGCCTGCCGCCGCGTGTGACCGGCACGGGCAAACTGGCACGCAAAGCGCGCTGAGAGCGACATCATCAGATTGGCGGACGAAAGACCCCACAGCCTGAGCCCGTCACCGAGTCCGCGCGCATAGTCAAAGGCGTTTCAAAGCGGAGGACTCCGATGATTGCCTTTCTTCTGCACCGACGTTCGGTGTTTCGCCTGCTGATTTCGGCCACGCCGGCGTTTGGCCTGTCCGCATGGGCGGCGCGCCCCGCGTTGATGCTGGCCAACCTGTACCGGCCCGGTGTCAATCTGGCGGACTACTGGGTCAGCGAAAAATACGACGGCGTGCGTGGTTTCTGGGACGGCAGCCGCCTGTTTACGCGTGGCGGTGGTACCGTCGCCACGCCGGCCTGGTTTATCGCCGGATGGCCCGCAATACCGATGGACGGCGAACTGTGGGCCGGGCACGGAGCTTTTGGCAAGGCGGTATCGACCGTACGCCAGCAGCATGCGGTGGACACGGCTTGGCGCGAAATGCGTTTCATGGTGTTCGATCTGCCGGGGCAAAGTGGTACTTTCGATGCGCGTCTCCCGGCGCTGCAGAAGCTGCTTGCGCAGGCGGATCAAACGCGGCTGGTTTTGGTGGCGCAAACCAAGCTGCGCAATGATGGGGCGTTACAGGCCCGGCTCGACCAGACCGTGCAGGCCGGCGGCGAAGGCCTGATGCTGCATCGCGGCGCCTCGCTGTACCGCGGCGAGCGTAACGATGATTTGCTCAAGTTCAAGCCGTATCTCGACGCCGATGCGCAAGTGGTGGCGTCGATCCCGGGCTTTGGCAAAAACGATGGCCAGATGGGCGCCTTGGTGGTGAAAACGCCGCAGGGCCAGCGCTTCAAACTTGGCACTGGTTTCAGCGACGCGCAGCGCCGCGCGCCGCCGGCTCCCGGCACCTGGGTCGTCTACCGGTTCAGGGACAGCAACCCCAGCGGCATCCCGCGTTTTGCGAGCTTTCTGCGGGTGCGGGACGACGTGGAGTTATAGGCTTCCGCTACCCGGCCGGCGGCATGGTGCCCACGTGGGCAGGGCGCTGACGCAGGCGCTACCGAGGTTTGCGGCTGGCAGCTCGCTGGTACCCCGAACGCCTCAACCCGTTTGTGATCCAGCATCGGATTACCGAGGCGGATCGCCCAAACCGGTATGGCGAGCGATCTCTTGCGGCGTCGCCTCCTTGATGCAACCTTGATCCCGGAGCTGCGCGATCTCCGCTGCGGAATAGTCGAGGCCTTGCAGGACCTCCTGCGAATGCTCTCCGAGCGCGGGCACATTGAAGCGGACTTGCCCGGGTTCGTCCGCGAACCGGATCGGGTTGCCGATGTGGTCCCAGCCACGGGTATCGGTCATAACCATGTTGCGTTGCCTGAAGTGCGGATCGTCCAGGACTTCGGGCAGCGAATTCACGGGTGCGAAAGGGATGTCGCGACCCTTGAACCATTCCACCCAGTGGCTTCTGCTCTTCGTGCGAAAGGTCTCGCGCAGGTAGTCGCGCACCGGATGCTGCGCTTTTCCCGGCGGCAGTTTGCACAGCTCTATCAGTTCGGGCCGGCCGAAGGCTGTGAGCAGATTGGCGGCGAACTTGATCTCCTGGCCGCCGAGCGCGATCCATCCATCGTCTTTCGTTTCATAGATCGTGTAGAGCGCATTGCCGCCTAGCGAGCGTTCTTCGCCGACGTCCGGTTGGCGCCGCGCCGCCATCGCCGAGCCCATGTTGTTGGGAATGCAGGCCAACAGGCATTCGGCCATCGCCATGTCGAGGTAATCGCCACGGCCGGTCTCCTTCCTGCGAAGCAGCGCCATGAGCACCCCCGAGAGCCCGATCATCGACGCGAGCATGTCCGACGCGGGCAGCCCCGGAATCGCGGGCTTGCCGTCCATGCCCCGGTTCAGGGACAACACACCGGCCATGGCTTCGGTGGCAAGGTCGTGTGTGGCGAGGTCGCGGTACGGACCGGTTTGCCCATAGGCGGAAATGGAGGCATACACGATGTGCGGCGCGCGCGCGGCGATCTGCCGGTAACCGACGCCCAGGCGCTCTGCGACGCCGGGTCTAAAGGCTTCGACTAATACGTCAGAGGCCTCGGCAAGCCGCATCAGCGCCTCCACGCCGGCCGGATGCTTCAGGTCCAGCGCCAGACTCTTTTTGCCGCGGTTCGTATTGGCGAAGAACACGCTGATGCCGTCGCGCATTTGGCCGATGGTGCGAGTCGGCTCGCCTTCGTCGATCGACTCGATCTTGACGACCTCGGCACCGTGGTCGGCCATGAACTGCGTCAACATCGGCCCGGGCAGGAAACGCGACAGGTCGATAACGCGAAGGCCTGCTAGCTTCATGCCTGCAGCCGGGGGCGATGCATTGGAGTGGGGGCCATGCGGTAGCTCTCAGAACGGAGCGAATTCCTTGCCCAGCAAGTCACGCGCGATGATGCCAAGATGTACCTCG
>JANYBQ010000449.1 GCA_025360705.1 Betaproteobacteria bacterium
CGAACTCGCGGCTCAACCCGAGGTGGCGTTTTCGACCGCGGGATTGTTCTGGAAGACCAACGGCCTGAATGAGCTGGCCGATGGCGAGCAATTCGTCACCATCACCAAACGCATCAATGTCGGCACCAATGGTTTGCCGGACCGCGAAAAATATTACGCGCGTGCCAAGGATGTGTTGGCGGAAGGCTTCGTTGCGCTACCCACCGCTGCGCTACGCGACGCATCGAAGAGCGCCCCTGTGAAAATTCCGGCCGGACGTCTGCTGCGTGGCTTCGAGGCCATCACCAAGGCGTCGCACGACGCTGTGGACACACCTTCAGCAAAAAAACACGTCTCAACTAAAAAGGTGCCAGCAAAAAAAGCTGTTGCGAAAATCGCGTCACCCAAAAAGACGGGCGCGAAGAAATCGACCCTGAAGAAGGTTGCCGCTGCGAAAAGGAGCTCGGCAAAAAAGACCTCAGCGAAGAAAATTGCTAAGGACTGACGCCTCTTCAATCTCTTGCCGCCGTGCGAGCGGCGCCACAGAACGGGTCAGGTTTTGTTCTTCAAAGCCGTCTGGGTGATCGCCGACAGCGTTCCACGCGTCGTAATCACTTCGGGGTCGAGCGCCACCTCGATCAGCGTGCCCTGTGAACGTTCCAGCGCGGCGATCAACTCGCCTTCAAATTCGGCTGTCCGGGTGATCTTTACGCCCGCGTAGCCATAAGCGCGCGCTAGCGCCGCGAAGTCGGGGTTGCGCAATTCGGTGCCGGCCTGGCGTTGGGGGTACTCGCGTTCCTGGTGCATACGGATGGTGCCGAACATGCCATTGTTAAGCAGCACGATGATGCTTTTGGCGCCGTATTGCACGGCCGTGGCAAGCTCCTGGCCATTCATCAGGAAGTCGCCGTCGCCGGCCATGGTGAAAGCCACCCTGCCGGTCGTAATGGCGGCCGCTATGCCGGCCGGAACGCCGTAACCCATGGCGCCGCTGGTAGGTGCGACCTGGGTCTTGAAGCCTTTGGCCAGACCATGGTGTTTGAAGAAGCGGTGTACCCAGCTTGCGAAGTTGCCGGCACCGTTGGTCAACACCGCGTCCGCCGGCAAATGCTTTTGCAACATGGCAACAATTGCCGGCATGTCGATCTCGCCGGGCAGCGGCTGCGCTTGCATATTGGCCAAGTAATCCGCGTTGCAGGCCTGCGCCCAGCCCTCCCACGCCAACGTCGGCGGCGCGGTCAACACCTCCAGTGAACGCGCGGCGGCGTTCATGCTGGCGTTGATGGCCAGGTCGGCCTGGTAGACGCGATTGAGTTCTTCCGCGCTGGCGTGTATGTGCACCAGCTTCTGTTGGGTGCGCGGTGCTTGCAGCAGGCGATAACCCCCGGTTGTGATTTCCCCCAGACGCGGGCCGATGGCGATGATCAGGTCGCTGTCCTTGACCCGTTGCGCCAGTTTCGGGTTGATGCCGATCCCCACATCACCCGCATATAACGGATGGTGGTTGTCAAACGTGTCCTGGAAACGAAACGCATTGCCGACCGGCAGCTTCCAGTTCTCGGCAAAACGCTGCAGCGCCTGCGCCGACTGTACGGTCCAGCCCCCGCCGCCCGCAATCACGAAGGGGCGTCGCGACGCCAGCAACATCTCGCGCAAGGTGCGCAGCGACCCGGGATCGCTCCAGGCCTGCACGGCTTCTACACGCGGCAAAGCCGCGGGCATGGCGCCGGTCACCGGATGCGGAACTACCGCCGCGGCAAGCATGTCTTCCGGCAATACCAGCACTACCGGCCCAGGCCGTCCGTTCATGGCGGTTGCGAAGGCGCGCGCCACGTATTCCGGAATACGCGCCACGTCGTCGATACGCTCGACGCGTTTGGCCATGCCTTTGGTGCTGGGGCCGAAGAAGCTGCAGAAATCGACTTCCTGGAAGGCTTCGCGGTCCCGCGTATCGCTGGCCACGTCGCCCACGAACAGCACCATCGGCGTTGAGTCCTGGTAGGCGGTGTGGATGCCGATAGAAGCATTGGTCGCGCCGGGCCCGCGCGTTACAAAACAGACGCCGGGCCGGCCCGTGAGTTTGCCGTGGGCTTCGGCCATGAACGCCGCGCCGCCCTCCTGCCGGTTGATCACGAACTTGATTTTGTCGGCGTGTGCGTGAAAGCCGTCCAGTACCGCCAGGTAACTTTCACCCGGCACGCCGAAGACATGGGTTACACCCTGGGCCAGCAGGCATTCGACCAGCAGATGGCCGCCGATTTTTGAAGATTCAGATTGGGTCATGGCCCGCATTGTGCCCGTCGGCAATCGCGTCAGGCTCCCGCCCGGCGGCTCCCCATCAAGCCGGTACCGCATCGCGTGCCGCACTTGAAGCAGCGATGGTTCTCCCCTGTCAGGCGACACCAAAACGCGGCGTGGTGCGCAGACCTACTCCCAGCGCGGCACCCACACTCAACAACATCACCAACGCCGCGCCGAAGAAGGTCAGCTTGTACCAGCCGCGATCCATGAACACGCCAAACAGCACCGGCGCAATCGCAAACCCCACGTCCAGCCCGGAATACACCATGCCGTAAACCCGGCCGGTGGCGCCTTTGGGCGTGGCCTTCTTGATCATCATGTCGCGCGACGGGCCGCCGATGCCGACCGCGAAACCGGTCGCCGCCAGCACCGCCATGGTGCCGGTCGCACCAAAAATTCCGGTGCCGCACAAGGCCAGAAAACCCGCGCCCACCGCCATGCAGATGGCAACCACCTTGTCGCTATTCGATATCCGTGCGGCTACAAAACCACCCACCAACATGCCGGCCGCACCGCACAGCATGTAGGCTGTCAATGTCATGGTCGCCACTTCGAAGCTGACGCCATACAGGGCTTTCAGCAGAGACACCGAGAAGCTCTGCACCACCGCCAGCGTCATGGTGGACAGCAGGAAAAATCCGAAACACCACCACACCACCGGGAGTTTCATGAAAGCCAGACCGTGTTCGGCCTTGTCGTCCGGTTTGCGCTCTGCGACCACCGTGCTGAGCTTGCCGCGGTTCAGCACCAGCAGCAGCAAAATCGCGCCGTACATTCCGGCCGCGCCCAGATAGGCGATACGCCAGTTGTACAAGCTGGAAACGGTGGCAAAAAACACCGTGGCGGCGGCCCAGCCCAGGTTGCCGGTTATGCCATGCACACTGAACGCATAACCCAGCCGCGCCGGAGAAACGCGCTGGTTCATGATCGTGAAGTCGATCGGGTGAAACGGAGAGTTGCCAAGGCCGGCGAGCGCCGCCACCAGCACCAGCGATGTATAGCCGGTGGCGAACGAAGCCACCACACAGGCCAGCATGATAGTGGCCAGCGCCGCGAACATGACCGGTCGCGCACCCATGCGGTCCACCAGGAAACCGCCGCTGGCCTGCCCCACGCCCGACACCACAAAAAACACCGACATCAACAAGCCCAGTTCTGAGTAACTGAAGCCAAATTCCTTGATGAAAAGTGGAAACATCAGCGGCAGCAGCAAATGCGAAAAATGTGAACTGGCGTGAGCCAATCCGACCAGTCCGATGATGGAGGCGTCCTGCTTGAGCGAGGTCGCATTGGGGGGCGCAACTGCGCTGCTGTCCAGGGTGGCAATATTCATACGCCTATGGTAGATGGCGCCTTACGCTGCGTAAATAAGACAATTGGACAATAATTGTTGAATATCCGCCAAGATCCGACACGCCCCACGGACACGCAGCAACTCAACGCGACCCGCATGAAACGCAACCCGGTGCTTAGAGCAAAAGACATCGGCGACACCCATCCTGTCGCCCCAACCCCGCGGCGGCCGGTACGCAGCCGCGCACGTGCACTCGATGTCGATGAACACTTTGAACCGCACCACCACCCCTGGGCCCAGGTCGCGTATTGCGCCAGCGGCCTGATTCGCGTGACGGTGGACAACGGCGGCACCCAGACCACCTACATCCTGCCGCCCTCGCGCGCGGTCTGGATCCCGCCCGGCGCGCAACACTCGGTCAACGTCATGGAAACAGCCGAAATCCGCACCGTCTACCTGGACCCTGACGCCACCCCATCGGGTTGGCGAGCCTGTCGCGTACTGATGGTCTCGGCACTGCTGCGCGAACTGATCCACGCTCTCGAAACCTCGCAACCCGGGGAACGCGACGACCTGTTGATGCGCCTGACACTGGACGAACTGACCCGCGCCGAGACCCAGGCTCTGGGTGTACCGCTGCCGCGCGACAAACGCTTGCGCAGCCTGTGCGAGTCGGTGTTGCACGCGCCCGGCGAACGCGCCACCCTGGCCGAATGGGCCAGCGACGTCGGCGCCAGTGAGCGCACGGTGGCGCGCCTGTTCCGCACCGAGCTGGGCACCAGTTACCAGCAATGGCGCCAGCAAGCCGTGCTGGCCCACGCCTTGCCGATGCTGGCACGCGGCGTGCCGGTCAGCCAGGTCGGCGCCGCCAGCGGTTATGCC
>JANYBQ010000467.1 GCA_025360705.1 Betaproteobacteria bacterium
GAAAGAAGTGGTCACGGCTTTCCATTGACAGGTCCGACGCCGCCTGTTGGCCAAGCTTGCTTTTTAGCGTGAAGATGGCTGGCGTCCATGACGGAATAATGCCGCAACGACCCGAACCTGGTGTAGGAAAAAAAGGCGTTATGTCCAAGGCGCGCGCTGATCTTTTACTGGATCATTCCGTTCTTGAGCGCGTAATAAGTCAATTCCGCGTTTGAGTTGAGATTCAGTTTGGCCTTGACGCGGAGCGCGTAAGTGCTGACCGTCTGCGGACTGAGCGACATGCCCACGGCGACCTGCCGCGTGTTCTCGCCTTTGGCAAGGCGTATGAATACCTGGAGTTCCCGCTCGCTGAGATTCTCATGAACTGGCGCTTCCGCAGTGGCGTTAATTCCATCCGCGAGTTGTTCGGCTACCAGCGGAGTAATGTATTTACGACCCGCGAAAACGGTGCGCACGGCGGCGATAAGCTCAACCGGTTCGCAGGTTTTGCTCACATAACCGCTGGCGCCCCAGCGCAACACCATACGCGCATAATTTTCCTCGGGCAGCGCACTCAGTATCAATACCGGAAGTTTTGGCGCGCGCGCCTTGATGGCCTTTAGCGCATCCATTCCGTTTTGGTCCGGCATCGAGATGTCCAAGATGATCACATCGACATCGCCACTGCGCACGATGTCGACCGCCTGCCGGCCGCTGGCCGCTTCCGCGATCACCAGAAAATCCGGTTGGCCGGCAAAAAATTCCCGTAGTCCGGCACGCGTCATGGCGTGATCGTCGATCAATGCTATGCGAATCATCCTATGCCAACTTAGAACCTATCCGTGAATAAGGCGGCCCTGCGCCGGGGTCCCAAGGGGTACAGGCGTAGGAGCGAGACGCGCCGTGGTGCTCTGCACCACAAGCGGATCGCGACACCCGCCTGTGCCCCTTGGGACCCCGGCCCGAAGGGTTGTGACGATAAAGCGCGTCTGCGTCGTTACAAACCTTGCCCAGGGGCCTACCCTGGGCTGCGGCTTGCGCCTAGCATCCATCGCTTTCTCGTCACAACGCAGGGTCGTCTTATTCACGGATAGGTTCTTAATAGCCGCGCTCAAGATCTACGATACCCGCGATGGGCTCGCCGCGCTCCAGCGCATTGATTTTGCCCACGATCTGCGCAATGCTTTCATCGCGCCGGGTCTGGGCCGAGGTGTGCGGCGTGACCTGAATTTTCGGATGGCGCCAAAAGGGATGATCTAGCGGCAGGGGTTCGGTACGAAACACGTCGAGCATGGCGCCAGCCAGATGGCCGCTGTCCACCAGCGCCAGCAAATCGTCTTCAACCAGCAAACCGCCGCGCGCCACGTTGATGACATAGGCACCGGCCTGCAGGCGAGACAGACTGGCGTGGCACAGGATGTCCTGGGTGTCGGCCGTCAGCGGAAGCAGGCACACCAGCACCTTGGTAGCGGCTAAAAAATCGCCGAACTCCGCTTGGCCCGCGAAACAACGTACACCGTCGATCCGGCGCGCGGTACGGCTCCAGCCGCCCACGGGGAACTCGAACTGGCGCACCGCCTGCGCAACTTTTTCACCCAGCACACCCAGACCCATGATGCCAACCGGGAACTCGGAGCGCGTGCGCGGCGGGCGTTGCGTCCACCCGCTTTCCAGCTGCTGGCCTGCGTAGGTTTCGAACTCGCGAAAGTGGCGGATCAACGCGTGGCAAACATACTCGGCCATCTGCACGCCCATACCCGCGTCGTCGAGCCGCACCACGCGCAAGTGGGATGGCAGGCGCAACTGGAGCAGCCGGTCCACACCGGCACCGATGTTGAACAGCGCTTTGAGCCCGGTCTGTTCGTCGATCAACTGTTGCGGCGGCGCCCAGGTGACCGCGTAGTCCGCCGGGGGCGCGCCGGCTTCCCAATGAGCCACCAGCGCGTGCGGCAACGCGGCGCGCAACTCCTGCAACCACAAGTCGGCCCGCGCGCCGGGTTCGTAAAACGCCACACGCATCGTCAAGCCACCACCAGCTTTAGCAACTCCGCCCCCTCCAGCACCTGGTCGCCGGGGGCGTATAGCAACTCCGCCACGGTCCCGTCGACCGGCGCCGCGATGGTGTGTTCCATCTTCATGGCCTCCATCACGGCCAGCGCCTGACCCTTTTTCACTGTGTCGCCGTTCTTGACCGCGAACGACAGCACCTTGCCCGGCATGGGTGCGGTCAGGCGCCCGTCATCGGCCTGGCTTGCACCGGCGTGCGCCAACAGGTCGATCGCCAGAATGCGCGTCGCGCCATGGGGGGTGAAAACGTGGGCGATCTCGCCCTGCCGGTAGACCTGGACCGTATGGCGCTGGCCCGCGAACCGCAGGGCTATGCCCTGATCGGATTCTTCAAACAGCAATACGCCGCTGCTGCCGCCAGCTTCCAGACGCAGCGTGCCATCGTGCAGATAACTCAACCATGCATTGACGGCCTGGCCATGGAATTCGAACGCGAACCGCCGCAGCGCCACGCCAAAAGCGCGCCAGCCGTCACGTCGGCTGAACGGGTCCGCCGCTTGCAGCAGCCGTTCATCGAGCAAGGTACGCGCGACGGAAGCGGCGACCGCCAGCTCCAGCCCCACCGGCTCCTGGTTGAACAACACGGCCTGTTCGCGCGGTATCAAGGCGGTGTCCAGATCGGCCTGCGCGAACGACGGGCTGCGCACCACGTATCGCAAAAATTGGACGTTGGTGTTAAGCCCGACGATATGGGTCCGTGCCAGCGCCTCGTCCAGCAGCGCCAACGCCTGTGCGCGGTCTTCACCATGCACGATTAGCTTGGCCACCATCGAGTCGTAGAAAGGCGATATGGCGTCTCCTTCACGCACGCCGTCGTCGATGCGCACCTTGATCGCCTGCGTGCCACGCTCGAAACTCGTGGCCGCGGGTTTGCGGTACACCGACAAATTACCGGTGGCCGGCAGGAAGTTGTTGTCCGGGCTTTCAGCGCAGATACGCGCCTCGATCGCGTGGCCGGTGATACGCAACCGATCTTGGGACAATGGCAATCTTTCGCCAGAGGCGACACGCAACTGCCACTCCACCAGGTCCAGGCCGGTGATAGCTTCGGTGACCGGGTGCTCGACCTGCAAACGCGTGTTCATCTCCATGAAGAAGAATTGCATTTCGATATTTACCCCCGCGCTCGGCACTGGCGTGCCCTCGCTGCCCTCGGTGGGGGCACTTGCTTGCTTGGGGCGGCCCGGCGCGGCGCTCGGTTCGGCACGCTGCTCCACGATGAACTCGACCGTGCCGGCACCGACGTAGTTGACGGCGCGCGCAGCCGCGACGGCCGCAGCGCCCATCTGCCGACGCAGCGCTTCGGTCATGCCCGGCGCAGGCGCCTCTTCCAGTACCTTCTGGTGCCTGCGCTGAACCGAGCAATCGCGTTCGAACAGGTAGACGTAGTTGCCATGCGTATCGCCGAACACCTGGATCTCGATATGGCGCGGGCGCTGCACATATTTTTCGATCAACACTGCGTCGTCGCCGAAGCTGTTGGTAGCTTCGCGTTTGCACGATGCCAGCGCGGCGTCGAAGTCTTCTGGCTTATCGACTGCCCGCATGCCCTTGCCACCCCCGCCCGCGCTGGCTTTGATGAGCACCGGATAGCCGATCTTTTGCGCTTCGCGCTTAAGCAGCGCCGCGTCCTGGTTGGCCGCGTGGTAACCGGGCACCAGCGGCACGCCGGCCTTTTCCATCAATTGCTTGGATTCGGCCTTGAGGCCCATGGCCTTGATGGCCGAGGGGGGCGGGCCGATGAAAACCAGCCCGGCATCGGCGCAGGCCTGCGCAAAAGCCGCGTTCTCGCTCAAGAAGCCGTAGCCCGGATGTATCGCCTGCGCGCCCGTGGCCTTGGCGGCCTCCAGAATGCGTTCCCATTGCAGATAACTTTCTTTCGGCGCGTTGCCGCCGATGTGCACGGCCTGGTCACAGGCGCTCACATGTTTGGCGGTAGCGTCGGCATCGGAATAAACCGCCACCGACTGGATGCCCATGCGCCGCGCCGTGGCCGCGACGCGGCACGCGATTTCACCGCGATTGGCAATCAGAATCTTGTTAAACATAAAACTTTCTCGAGAGGCTATTTCCGTTCGGCACGAGGTTGTGGAAGGGCTTCGACAACCTCATCGCGACCGGGAGTTGACTCAGACGTCGTCGGCAATCGCATGCCAAACCATACCCGCAGACGACGGGTGATGGCCTTCAAAAACTTGAACGACGTAATTAGCAGCAGCACCATCAGCACCAGCGTAACGACTAGTGCAATGCCAAAAATAATGGGGTGTTGCGTGGCCAGCCACATCGCACCCACCACAAGGCCGTCTTCGAGCAGGCTGACGGCGATGTTGGAAAACGGCTCGGGCGAAGTATTGACCGCCGCGCGCGTGGTGGCCTTGGTGGCGAACGAGGCGGCGGCCAGCGACCCGCCCAGCACGGCCGCGACGATGGCCATGGCGCTGTGGTCTACCCCAAACACGGCGGCCGCCAACGCCGCACCGGCCGGGACGCGGATTACCGAATGCACCAGGTCCCACACCGAGTCCACGCCCGGAATCTTGTCGGCAAAAAACTCCACCAGCAGCATGAAACCGCTGGCCAGCAATACGGCTGGATGCTGCAGCAGCAACAGTCCGTGCGGCAGGGCGATCCAGCCCATCAGCCCCGCAAGACCGGCCATGAACATCACGGCATACAAACGCAAGCCGCTGGCCCAGCCCAGCGCGGCGGCAAGCGCCAGCAGCGCCGGCATATCCATCGCCTGCGCGCCTTGCGCAAGCACCGCCGGCGTTGACCCGATCAGGTTGTGCCAGAACTCAAGCCAGACATCCATGACCGGCTCACATCCGGAAGATGCCGAACCGGGTGTCCGGTATCGGCGCGTTGAGCGATGCGCTCAGGCCCAGCGCCAATACGCGCCGGGTGTCGGCCGGGTCGATCACGCCGTCGTCCCACAAACGGGCGGTTGCGAAATACGGATGGCCCTGTTCCTCGTACTGCTTGCGGATCGGCGCCTTGAAAGCCGCTTCTTCGTCGGTGCTCCAGCTGCCGCCGCGGCCCTCTATGCCGTCGCGCCGTACGGTGGCCAGAACGGCGGCCGCCTGCTCACCGCCCATGACAGAAATCCGCGCGTTGGGCCACATCCACAGGAAACGCGGGGAATAGGCACGGCCACACATGCCGTAATTGCCGGCGCCGAAGCTGCCGCCGATGATGATGGTGAATTTGGGTACAGCGGCCGTGGCAACCGCCGTGACCATCTTGGCGCCGTTTCGCGCGATGCCTTCGTTTTCGTATTTGCGCCCAACCATGAAACCGGTGATGTTCTGCAAAAAGATCAGCGGCACCTTGCGCTGACAGCACAGCTCGATGAAATGCGTGGCCTTGAGCGCCGACTCGCTGAACAGAATGCCGTTGTTGGCGATGATGCCCACCGGCATACCTTCGATGTGCGCAAAACCGCAGACCAGCGTGGTGCCGTAGCGCGCTTTGAATTCGTCGAACTCCGAACCATCCACCACACGCGCGATGATCTCGCGCACGTCGAACGGTTTACGGGTATCCACCGGAATAACACCGTACAGCTCTTTCGCGTCCAGCTTGGGCGGTTTCGGCGGGGTCAGAATCAGCGTGGCGGGTTTACCGGCGTTAAGGTTCTTCACCGCGTTGCGCGCGATGGCCAGCGCGTGCATGTCGTTTTCGGCCAGATGGTCGGCCACGCCGGACAGGCGCGTATGCACGTCGCCACCGCCCAGGTCTTCAGCCGAGACCACCTCTCCGGTCGCCGCTTTCACCAGCGGTGGACCGGCCAGGAAGATCGTGCCCTGGTTGCGCACGATGATGCTCTCGTCGCTCATGGCCGGTACGTAGGCGCCGCCGGCCGTGCAGCTACCCATGACAACCGCGATTTGCGCGATGCCTTGCGCACTCAAGTTGGCCTGGTTGAAAAAGATCCGCCCGAAGTGGTCGCGGTCCGGAAACACCTCGTCCTGGTTGGGCAGGTTGGCGCCGCCGGAATCGACCAGGTAGATGCACGGCAGGCGGTTCTGCTGGGCCACTTCCTGGGCGCGTAGATGTTTCTTGACCGTCAGCGGGTAATAGGTGCCGCCCTTGACCGTGGCGTCGTTGCACACCACCATGCAGTCCACGCCATTGACGCGGCCGATGCCGGCGATGATGCCGGCGCAGGGCGCGCTGTCGCTCCCGTCGCGGTCCGGGTACATGCCCAGCGCGGCCAGCGGGCTGAGCTCCAGGAACGGTGTGCCGGGGTCGAGCAGCATCTGCACGCGCTCGCGCGGCAGCAGCTTGCCGCGGGCCGTGTGTTTGGCACGCGCCGCCGCACCGCCGCCATCCTGCGCCTTGGCGATTTGCGTATTCAGGTCGACCACCAGCGCGCGCATAGCGGTCGCGTTGGCCTGGAAGTCGGCCGAGCGCGCGTTGAGTTTGGATTCGAGAACCGGCATGTATTTATTCCTGGATCATCAGCATCGGCAATTGCGCCATGTCGGCAAACACCCTGGTTGCGCCCGCGGCCAGCAGGGCCGCGTCACCGCCGTGCGGCGCATAGGCAAACACCAACGCACCGGCGGCAACGCCGGCGGTGACGCCGGTCACGGTGTCTTCCACCACGGCGCAACGGCGCGGATCGATAAACAGGGCTGCGGCAGCCGCCAGGTAAACATCCGGGAATGGTTTGGAACGCGGTGTTTCGTAGCCACTGAAAATGCGGCTCTCGAAGTAATTCATCAACCCCACTTTGCGCAACTGCATCTCGACCTTGAAGCGGTCGGCGCCGGACGCGCAGGCAATCCGGCCTGCATGCTGGGCGTGAATGCGGTGCACCGCATCGTGTATGTTGGGAATCGCCACCAGCCGTTCGGTCAACGCGGCATTGCGGCGCTGCTGGAATGAGGCGATCCAGTCCGCACCCAGCGGTTTACCGGTGTGCTTGGCAATAAGCGCGGTTTCGTCCTTGAGCGCCTTGCCGACAAAAAGCCGCATGCATTCCGTCTGCGTCAGCTCCCAACCCAGCTCGTGCAACATGTCGCGCAACACGCCATTGGTGATGGGCTCGGAGTCGACCAATACGCCGTCGCAGTCGAACAATACGGCATCGAACTGGGGCCTCATGCTTTCTTCTGACGCCGGGCTTTTTGTTCTTCCGGCGTTTCGGTCGGCGCTCCGCTCCTGACCCATTCGGCGTAACCGCCGTCGATATGCGCGACGTTGGTCATGCCCATGTCCTGTAACGTCTTGGCGGCCAGCGCGCTGCGCCAGCCCGCGCCGCAAAACAGGATGAACTCCTTGGATTCGTCGGCGTACAGCGGCTTGTGATAGGGCGACGCGGGATCGACCCAGAATTCGAGCATGCCGCGCGGCGCATGGACCGCATCCAAAACGGTGCCATCGGCCAGTTCACGCGGGTCGCGGATGTCCACGATCTGGATGTGTTGCGCCGATGGCCCGTCAAGTTTTGCACGGACCTGCTCGACCGTATAAGTCTTGACCTGGGCCATGGCCTCGTCGACGAGTTGCTTGTAACCTTTGGTGATGGGCATGGTGAGTCCTCGATTTATAGAGTGCCAGCAAAAAACATTTACAAAGCCCGCTGGATCAATATTTTCTGCACGTCGCTGGTGCCTTCGTAGATCTGGCATACCCGCACATCGCGGTAAATGCGTTCGACGGAGAAGTCACCCACATAACCATAACCACCCAGTGTCTGGATGGCGGCGGAGCAGACCTGTTCCGCCATCTCGCTGGCGAAAAGTTTGGCCATAGCGGCCTCCTTGAGGCAGGGGCGGCCGGCGTCGCGCAGGCTGGCTGCGTGCCAGATCAGCTGGCGCGCCGCTTCCAGTTTGGTGGCGCATTCGGCAAGCCGAAAACCCACTGCCTGGTGCTCGAAAATGGGCTTGCCGAAACTCTCGCGTTGTTTGGCGTATTCCAGCGCAACTTCGAAGGCACTGCGCGCCATACCCACGCTTTGCGCCGCGATGCCGATACGCCCGCCTTCCAGTCCACCCAGCGCGATCTTGTAGCCTTCGCCCTCGCTGCCAATCAGGTTCTCGCGTGGAATGCGGCAGTTGTCGAAGTTGATCTGCGCGGTGTCGCTGCTGTGTTGGCCCAGCTTGTCTTCGAGGCGCGCGACGACATATCCCGGCGCATTGGTGGGCACCAGAAAAGCGCTCATGCCTTTTTTGCCGGCACCCTTGTCGGTGACCGCGATCACGATCGCCAACTGGCCGTTCTTGCCGCTGGTGATGAACTGCTTGACGCCATTGAGCAGGTAATCGTCACCGTCCTTGACCGCCGTGCTGCGTAGTGCCGACGCGTCCGATCCCACATGCGGCTCGGTCAGACAAAAGATGCCCAGCATCTCGCCCTGCGCCAGCGGCACCAGCCACTTCTTCTTCTGCGCCGCATTGCCGTAGCGCATCAATATCGCGTTGACCGGGCAGTTGGTGACACTGATGGCGGTGCTGGTCCCACCATCTCCAGCGGCTATTTCTTCAAGCACTAACGCCAGCGTCAGGTAGTCGAAATTGGCGCCGCCAAACTCTTCCGGCACACAAATGCCATAAGCGCCCAGCGCGGCCAGACCCTGGTGCGCCTCTTTCGGAAAATGGTGCTCCTTATCCCAGCGCGCGGCATTCGGCCACAACTCTTGCCTGGCGAACGCGCGTACCGCGTCGCGCACCATTTCCTGGTCCGGGCTAAGTATCAAAATGCCTCCCTGCAAGCCTTATGGGGCGCGGCCGTGTCAAACCAATTCCAGCGCAACGGCGGTTGCTTCGCCACCACCGATACACAGCGTGGCGATGCCGCGTTTCAGGCCGCGTGCCCGCAGGGCATGGATCAGCGTGACCATGATGCGTGCGCCGCTGGCGCCGATCGGGTGGCCCAGCGCGCAGGCGCCACCGTTGACGTTGACGATAGCGTGGTTGATGTTGAGTTCGGTCATGAGCGCCATCGGCACCACGGCGAAGGCTTCGTTGACCTCCCACAGGTCTACGTCCTGTACACGCCAGCCGGTTTTGGCCAGCAGCTTTTGTACCGCCCCGACCGGCGCGGTGGCAAACCAGTTGGGTTCCTGTGCGTGCATGGCGTGCGCCACGATACGCGCCAGCGGCGTGGCGCCCACGCGGGTGGCGATGGATGCGCGCGTCATCACCAAAGCGGCCGCGCCATCGTTGATCGACGAACTCGACGCGGCCGTGATCGTGCCGTCTTTTTTAAACGCCGGTTTGAGCGTCGGAATTTTGTCGAGCTTGATCTTGCCCGGACCTTCATCGATGGCAACCAGCACCGCGCCGGAACGGCCCTTGATCGTGACCGGTGTAATTTCGCTGGCAAACGCGCCGGACTTGGTGGCGGCTTGCGCGCGTTCTACGCTGGCCATTGCGAACTCGTCCTGCGCGCCACGCGAGAAGGCGTATTTGGCCGCGCAGTCTTCGCCGAAAGTGCCCATCGAGCGGCCCGCCTCGTAGGCGTCTTCCAGCCCGTCGAGCATCATGTGGTCGAAGATCTGGCCGTGGCCGATACGGATGCCGCTGCGGCCTTTTGGCAGCAGGTGCGGTGCGTTGGTCATGCTCTCCATGCCGCCAGCGACCATCACGTCGTGGCTGCCCACCAGCAACATGTCGTGCGCCATCATCGCGGCCTTCATGCCCGAGCCGCACATCTTGGACAGCGTCACGGCCCCGGCGCTATTCGGCAACCCGCCCTTGAACGCGGCCTGGCGCGCCGGCGCCTGGCCCTGGCCTGCCATCAGGCAGTTGCCGAACAACACTTCGGTCACGAGTTCGGGCGACACATTCGATCGCTCCATCGCGGCCTTGATGGCGGCGCCGCCCAGATCGTGCGCGGACAGCGACGCGAAGTCGCCCTGGAAGCCACCCATGGGAGTGCGCGCGGCACCCACGATTACAACCAGATCGATAGAAAAGTCAGTCATGGTTTCTCCTTGAAAGTGATGTACTCAACCCCGTTCGGGCGCAGCCAGCTCGAGGCCTCAGGGCGAACGGAATTTCGATTGTCATGGGCGGTCCAACATCCCTAGGACAAGTCCGTTTCCGTGGCCGCCGGAGCGAAGCGCTTTTCGCGGTCGTAGGGAAATACGTCGAACACATGGCCCTGGGCGATACGCTCCTTGTGCGCCTGCCAGAAACCCGCGTCGAGCAGGTCCGCATGGTGTTTCATGAACACCGCGCGCACGGCCGGGTTGCCGAGCAGGAACGGGCCGAAGGTTTCCGGAAACACATCTTTGGGGCCCACGCTGTACCAGACCTCGCCGCTCATCTCTTCTTCTTCATTGCGCGGCGTTGGCACATGGCGAAAGTTGCAGTCGGTGATGTATTCGATCTCGTCGTAGTCGTAGAACACCACCTTCCCGTGGCGCGTGATGCCGAAATTCTTCCACAGCATGTCGCCCGGGAAAATATTGGCCGCCACCAGGTCCTTGATGGCATTGCCATACTCGATGACACCGCGTTCGATCTGCTCGGCCGCGCGGGTTGCCGCCGCTTCGGTAACGGGTGCACTGTGTCCCAGGTCGAACGCCTCCTGTAAATAGATATTCAGCGGAATCATGCGGCGCTCTATGTAGACGTGTTTCAGGATAACTTCCAGCTGCCCGTCGCCGTCGCTATCGCTTATTTCCAGCAGGCTCGGCGCGAACTTCTCGATCTCGGCAATCAGCTCGTCGTCGAAACGCGCGCGCGGAAAACCGACGCCGCTGTACTCCAGCGTATCGGCCATGCGGCCCACGCGGTCATGCTGCTTGACGAGCAAATATTTCCCTTTGATCTGTTCGCGCGTAGTTTCCTTTTGCGGCGGGTAATAGTCCTTGATAACCTTGAACACATAGGGAAATGAGGGCAGGTCGAACACCAGCATGACCATGCCCTTTATGCCGGGCGCGATCCGGAACTTGTCAGTCGAATGGCGCAGATGATGCAGAAAGTCGCGGTAAAAAAGCGTCTTGCCCTGCTTGGCCAGGCCGAGCGCGTTATAGATTTCGTTGCGTGGCTTGCGCGGCATCATGCCATGCAAAAACTGCACGTAAGCGCTGGGTACTTCCATGTCCACCATGAAATAGGCGCGCGCGAAACTGAACAGGATCAGCAAGTCGTCTTCGCCGAACAGCGCCGCGTCCACCACCAGCTTGCCGCCCTTGTTGTGCAACACCGGCAAGGCGAACGGCACCTCGTTAAAGCCATTGATGATCTTGCCGACGATGTACGCGCCCTTGTTGCGAAAGAAAAGGCCCGACAACACCTGAAGCTGAAAATTGGCGCGCAGCTTGACTTCGCCCAAGCGCGTTTGCATGGCGGCGCGCACAAAACCGCAATCGCGCTCCTGGTCTTCAAACGCGCGGCGCAAGTTGAAATCCGACAATAGTTGCATCAGTGTCCGCTGCATATTGTCGAACGTCGGGTAATACGCGCGATAGGTCGGAAGCGCGGCCGGTTCGTTGTTTTCTATGTATTCGGTGCTGACGGCGGGGCGTACAAAAATGAAGTCGTTCTGGAAATAACTGCGGTGCAGGATTTTGGTGGTGACCGAGTTGAAGAAGCTTTCGGCAAGCTCGGGTTGACGGTGGTCCACCAGCAAGCCGATGTAATGCAGCTTGATTTGTTGCCACAATTCCATCGGTTGCTCGCCAGCCTTGAACTCGCGCTCCAGCCGGGTCGAACATTCGCGCACACGCAGGTCGTAGAACTCGATGCGTTCGCGCTGCGCGCGTTGCTGGCCATGCCAGTCTGCCGTCTCGAAGCGGTGTTTGGAACGCGCGGACTCGGTGCGAAACAGCTGGTAATGCCGATTGAAACCATTCAGCATCGCTTTGGCGATGTCATAGGCCAGCAGGGAGTCGAGGCGCCGCGGAAACATGGCGGATCAGTCGTCGTCGAGCGAATCGAAAGTGGTGTCGGCATCGCTTGCGCCGCCGCCATCGGTGGAGCGCGGATATTGCTTGATCGCGGCGCGAAAGGTATCCACCACGCTGGCCGCATCGTCCATGCTGACGTGCAGGTCTTTCAGCAGACCGTCCCGCAAGCCGTAGACCCAACCGTGTACGGTGATTTTTTGTCCACGCTCCCAGGCGTCCTGCAGCACCGTGGATAAGGCCACGTTACCAACCTGTTCGATTACGTTTATCTCGCACAACACGTCTTCCTGCTGCTCTGGCGGCAGATGGTCTATGCGTTTGCGATGGCGCAGCTTCAGGTCGCGAATATGGCGCAGCCAGTTGTCGGCCAGGCCGATGCGCGTGCCCTGCAGCGCCGCACGCACACCCGCGCAACCGTAATGGCCGACCACCATGATGTGTTCGACCTTGAGGTGCTCGACCGCGAACTGGATCGTCGACAGGGCGTTGAGGTCCGAATGCACCACCACGTTGGCGATATTGCGATGCACAAACACCTCGCCCGGCTCCAGTCCGGTGATCTCATTGGCGGACACCCGGCTGTCGGAGCAGCCGATCCACATATAACGCGGTCGCTGTTGCGCCATCAGGCGCGTGAAAAAACCCGGCCGCTCATGCTCCATACGCGCGGCCCAGGCACGGTTGTGTTCAAAAAGTATTTTTGGTTCGGGTGTCATGACCGGATTGTGCTTTGGCCGCGTACCTGCGTCACATGGTCTGCGCAAACAGTTCGCGGCCGATCAGCATGCGGCGGATCTCGCTGGTGCCGGCGCCAATCTCGTACAGCTTGGCATCGCGCCACAGGCGGCCCAGCGGATAGTCGTTGATGTAGCCGTTGCCGCCGAAAATCTGCACGCCTTCACCGGCCATCCAGGTGGCTTTTTCGGCGCACCAGAGGATCACCGAGGCGCAGTCCTTGCGCACCTGGCGCACATGTTCGGTACCGAGCGCGTCCAGGTTTTTGCCGACCGTATAGCAATAGGCGCGGCCGGCTTGCAGCACGGTGTACATGTCGGCCACCTTGCCCTGGATCAGCTGGAATTCGCCGATGCTCCGGCCAAATTGTTTGCGGTCGTGGATGTAAGGCACCACGTTGTCCATCACCGACTGCATGATGCCGATCGGCCCGGCCGACAACACGGCACGTTCGTAGTCCAGTCCGCTCATGAGCACCTTGGCGCCGCTGTTTAGCCCGCCCAGTATCTGGAGCGCCGGCACCTCGACGTTGTTGAACACCAGTTCGCCGGTATGGCTGCCGCGCATGCCGAGTTTGTCGAGTTTCTGCGCGATCGAAAACCCCGGCATGCCTTTTTCGATCAGGAAAGCCGTGACACCGCGCGCGCCCAGCTCGGGTTCGGTCTTGGCATACACCACCAGCGTGTCGGCGTCGGGGCCGTTGGTAATCCAGAACTTGCTGCCGTTGAGCAGGTAATAACCGCCACCCGAGGCACTCGGTTCTTTCCACTCGGCTTTGAGCTTCATCGAGATCACGTCGCTGCCAGAGCCGGATTCGCTCATGGCCAACGCGCCAACGTGTTCGCCGGAGATGAGTTTAGGCAGATATTTTTGCCGCTGTGCTTCAGTGCCGTTGCGCTTGATCTGGTTCACGCACAGGTTGCTATGCGCGCCGTAACTCAGGCCGACGGATGCCGACGCGCGGCTGATCTCCTCCATGGCGATCATGTGCGCCAGATAACCCATGTTGGCGCCGCCGTATTCTTCGCCCACCGTGATGCCCAGCACGCCGAGGGCGCCCATCTTGCGCCACAGGTCCATCGGAAACTGGTCGCTGCGGTCGATCTCGGCGGCGCGCGGCGCGATCTCGGCCTGCGCAAACGCATGTACCGCGTCGCGCAACGCATCTATGTCGTCACCAAGCTGAAAGTCGAGTCCGGGCATGTTCATGGTTGCTTTCCTGATAAGCGACTGTTTCGTGCTTTTCTACCGGGAGGTCTACCGGCGTTTGATTGACGTTTACGTAAACGTCAATTATGCGTGAAGCCGGCGCAAAAGTCAGCCCCTTGAATCCGCTTTGTCCACCCTCGCGAGCAAGGTTCTGGCTTCCTTCTCGTGGGTTTTTACCTCGTCCAGATTGGCTACCAGATCGGCCATCTGCTCTTCCAGCGTTTCGCGGTGTGCCGCCAGCACGACCAGGAACTTCTTCAGTTGGGGCCCGGTGTCGCGCGGACTGTCGTACATGCCAATGATTTCACGCGCTTCGCTCAGCGACAGCCCGAGCCGCTTGGCGCGCAAGGTGAGCTTGAGGCGGGTGCGGTCACGCGTGCTGTAGACACGGCTGCGCCCAGCAGCGCCGGCGCGTTCCGGCTGGAGCAAGCCCATGTCTTCGTAAAAACGGATCGCACGCGTGGTCAGGTCGAACTCTTTGGCCAGATCGCCGATGCTGTATTGGGTCGCGGTGGTCATGGATAACGGTGTAAATACAATGGACGCATTACATCTTACGTTTACGTTAACGTTAACGTCAACCATGTCCGGTATTGCCCATGAATGAACTCGAACAAGAACTTTATTACCCGCTGGGCGACGCACTGCCCGAGCCGGGAAGCAGCCTGGAGGTGGCGCCCGGCGTGCGCTGGATCAGGATGTCGTTGCCCTTCTTGCTGAACCACATCAACCTGTGGTTGCTGCGCGACGAGATCGACGGCCGGCAGGGTTGGACCGTGGTGGACTGCTGTATATCCGCCGACGAGTCGAAAGCCCAGTGGGAACGGATTTTCTCGACCCAGCTCGAAGGCCTGCCGATCCTGCGCGTTGTGGTTACGCACATGCACCCCGACCACATCGGACTGGCCTACTGGTTATGCGAGCGCTGGAACGCGCGTTTGTGGATCAGCGCCACCGACTACCACGTGGCTCGTCTGGGTGCCTTGGGACCGACCGCTTTTGGCGGTGAAGCCGCGGCTATGTACTTCGCTTCGCACGGCCTTAACGATCCGGGATCGGTGGAGCAGATCAAGGCGCGCTCCAACTACTTTCCGAAGCTGGTCCCGGCGGTACCACGCCAATACCGGCGCATGACGGATGGCGATGTACTGACGATCGGGGCCCGCGCATGGTCGTGTATCAGTGGCTACGGGCATGCGCCGGAACACATCGCCCTGTATTGCGCCGAGTTGGGGCTGCTGATTGGCGGGGACATGATGTTGCCGCGTATTTCGACCAACGTCAGCGTGTACGAGGTCGAGCCCGAAGCCAACGCGCTGAAGGAATTTCTCGACTCCATCGACAAGTTCAAGGCATTGCCTTCGGGCACATTGACGCTGCCGTCACACGGCAAACCTTTTACGGGACTGCATATTCGCGTCCGGCAATTACATGACCACCACCGCGACCGCCTGGCCGAAGTGATGGATCTCTGTGGCCGGCAAGCCGCCTGCGCGGCCGACGTATTGCCGGTCATGTTCAAGCGCCCGCTCGACTTGCATCAAAAGACCTTTGCGATGGGTGAAGCCGTAGCCCACCTGCACGCGTTGTGGTACCAGGGAAAGCTGAGCCGCGCACTGGGCGAAGACGGGGTCTACCGGTTCAGGACCACTGCGGAATCGACTCATCCTTGAGCTGCGTGCGCAGTTCGGCATAGTCCGGCACCACGGCGCGCACCGTGTCCCAAAAACGCGGACTATGGTCCATCACGCGCAGATGGCTCAACTCGTGCACGACGACATAGTCGATCACGTTGGTACGGAAGTGGATCAGGCGCCAATGCAGGCGAATCGATCCATCCGAGCGCGCGCTGCCCCAACGGGTCCCCGCGCTGCTAAGCGACAACTTGCGCCAATGCACTTGCAACCGCGGCGCGAAATGGTCCAGCCGCTCGGTGAACACGCGTTTGGCCTGGCGCATCAACCAGGCCTGCACCGCGTCACGAATCTGGTCGGCGCTGGCAAGGTGCGGCAGCCCCAGGCGCAGGGTCAGACGAGGCTCCCCAGGTTCCACCGCGGCGTTGTCCTGCAGTACCGCGCTTGTATTGCCGAAGGTGAAGAACGGGTCCAGCAGCACACGCATCCGCTCGCCCAAAAACGGGATCGTGGCGCCGTCCTTCCACTCGATGCGACTGGACACCAGGCGTTCATGGCGCTCACGCGTTTCGCCGAGCTTGCGCACGATCCACGACGCTTTTTCCAGCAGTGCGGCATGGACTTCGGTCACGCTTACCCACCTGGGCGCACTCACTACCAGGCCGTCCGGGCCCACTGCAAATCCGATGCTGCGGCGTTTGCCGCGTTTGAATTCGTAAGTCACGATGGCTCGGCCCAGGCGCACCTCGCGGTTGGCGCGTGGATGGCGGAAAACAGCAGGTGTCAGGCTTTCAGCCGGTAGCGCGTCGGGCGCCGGCGCCGGTTCCGCCTTTGGCCTGGTCTGGACCGTCTGCGCAGGCGCGAACAGGTCCAGTGTGAACTGCAGCATGCTGCGCATCGTCAGTCCGCCTTTCGGTAAGCCTCGGGGTCGAGCCGGTGCATCTCGGCTTCTATCCAGGCTTCCACTTCACGCATCAGTTCGTCGGCCTGTCGGCCCTGGCTTGGGATCGGTTTACCGATCGACACGTCCACGATGCCCGGTACCTTGATAAAGGCCTTGCGCGGCCAGCATTTGGCGCTGGACACCGCAATCGGAATGACCGGCGCGCCGGTCTCGATAGCCAGCCGGGTCCCACCGGACTTGTAGATACCTTTCTTGCCGCGCGGGATCCGGGTGCCCTCCGGAAACATGATGATCCAGATACCGCGTGCCAGCAGCAGTTTTCCCTGCGCGACCACTTTGTTGAATGCGCGTGCGCGCTGGCCGCGGTCGATATGGATCATGTCCAGCCGCCCCATGGCCCAACCGAAAAACGGCACGTACAGCAACTCTTTTTTGAAGACATACGCCAGCGGGTGCGGCATCAGCGTGGGCAACAGAAAGGTCTCCAGCGTGGACTGGTGTTTGGACAGCAAAATAGCCGGACTGGTAGCACCATCCGGCAGGTTCTCTATGCCTGTAACGCGCACCCGGATGCCAAGCAACACGCGCGCGCCACCGATCACCCAACCCAGCCAGCGCACCGCCATCCACCACAACGTTGTGCCGTTGGCGCGCCGCGATGCCAGCACCATGACGATGCCCCAGGGAATCACCGTGACCAGCATCCAGAACATATGAATTACCGAGCGGATCAGGGACATAAAAAGGGCTTCTTGCCCCGCCATGTGGAACGACGACGGAGCATAGCGGGCTAAGGGGCGGGCGCCACCCGGGCCGGCTGGGGCGCGGCGGTCAGGAATTCCGCAAACGCCGCAAGGTCCTCGTGCACTTGTGTGCCTGGGGGGAAAAACTCCGGCAGGGGGCCTCCCCGGTACTGGGCGCCTCGGCCAGTCAGTACCAGATGCGGCTGGCACCCAGCGGCCGCCCCGGCAACAAGATCCTCCACCGAGTCACCCACCGTCGGCATACCTTTTAGCTCGAAGCCGTAGCGTTCGCCGATCTGCTCAAACAGGCCGGGCGCCGGTTTGCGGCAGTGGCAACCTTCATCCGGCGCGTGCGGGCAATAGAACACCGCATCCACGCGCCCGCCCACTGCGGCCAACATCTTGTGCATCTTGGCCTGGATGGCATTGAGTGTGGCGACCTCGATCAATCCGCGCCCCAGGTTGGCCTGATTCGACGCCACCACCACATGCCAGCCCGCGTGGTTGAGCTTGGCGATCGCCTCCAGCGCTCCCGGCAAAGGCTGCCAGTCCTCCGGCGTCTCAACGGATTCCGCGCCTTCCTGGTTGATGGTGCCGTCCCGGTCGAGGATCACGAGTTTCATGGTGGTACTTTCAGGCAGCGTGTCATGTCGCGAGTTTGGACAGATCGGCCACCTGGTTCATCGCATTGTGCAGAGTCTGCAACAGTCCCTGACGGTTCAGGCGCAGATCGATCGCCTCGGCATTGACCATGACATTTTCGAAGAACGCATCCACCGGCGCACGCAAGGCCGCCAGGGTTTGCAAAGACTTCGTGTAGTCGCCGGCTTCGAATTGCGCTTTGGCTTTGGGCGTCACTTCCTGCATCGCCGCGTAGAGCGCTTTTTCGGCCGGCTCCTGAAGCAGCACTTCGCTGACGTGCGGGTCTACGGCCTGGGCTTTCTTGAGGATGTTGCCGATGCGCTTGTTGGCTGCGGCCAGTGCCGGGGCTTCGGGCAACGCTGCGAAGGCGCGGACGGCTGCAAGGCGTTTGGGAACATCGCCGAGGCGTTGCGGACGAAGGGAGACCACTGCATCGACTTCGTGCGCGTTGTAGCCTTGATCGCGCAGGTAGCCGGAGAGGCGGTCGTAGATGAAGCCGGATAAATTCACAAGCGTTGACGCATCAAAAATTCGGGGAGAAAACCCGTACGCGTGGATGATCGTTCCTCCAGCAAGTTTTTTCTGCTCCAGTTCCTTCTCCTGCTGACTTTCGAAAAATTCTCGCTGAAGCGCCGCATCCGTTAGCACTTTGAATGCACCGGTCAAAAGTTCCCCCACCTCCAACGGCAGATCGCGTTCGCTGAGCATGCGTATGACACCCAATGCATGGCGACGAAGCGCAAACGGGTCCCTGTCACCGGTAGGTAAGCTGCCAATACCAAACATGCCGACCAGTGTTTCCAATTTGTCTGCCAGAGCAACCACCAATGCCACACTATTTCGAGGCAATTCGTCGCCTGCGAAGCGGGGCTTGTAGTGATCTTCGATTGCAAAAGCGATGTTATCGAGTTCGCCGTCGTGGCGTGCATAGTAGCCACCCATAACGCCTTGCAATTCAGGAAATTCGCCCACCATATCGGTCAGCAGGTCGGCTTTCGCGAAGGTTGCCGCGGCATATGCGTTTTCGCTTAGCGACGGCCCCCCAATTTGGTGACCAATAGCTCGGGCAATGGCCCGCACTCGCTGCATGCGCTCACCCTGTGTCCCGAGCTTGTTGTGATAAACAACTTTGGAAAGGCCTTCCACGCGTGATGCCAGCGTCTTCTTGCGATCCTGGTCAAAGAAGAATTTGGCATCCGCCAGACGTGGGCGCACCACACGTTCGTTGCCGCCGATTACGGCGCTGGGGTCGGCCGGGCTGACGTTGCTGACGACGAGAAACCGGTTGGTGAGCCGGCCGTGTGAATCCAGCAATGGAAAGTATTTCTGGTTCGCCTTCATCGTAAGGATCAGGCATTCCGGCGGCACTTCCAGGAATTGCTTGTCGAATTCGCAGACCAATATGTTGGGACGCTCGACCAGCGCGGTTACTTCGTCGAGCAGGGCCTCGTCTTCAACTGCTTTGACCCCTCCTCCCACCCTGGAAGCAGCAACGGCAATCTGACGCACGATCTCGGCGCGGCGATCAGCGAAGCTCGCTATCACCGCGCCGTCTTTGTACAGCGCTTCCGCGTAACTATCCGCGTCCTTGATCACAACCGGAGACACCGTGGCTTCAAAACGATGGCCTTGCGTGGTGTTGCCGGATTTCAGCCCCAGTGCTTGCACATGTACAACATCCTGTCCATGCAACGCGACCAGCCCATGCACCGGCCGTACGAAGCTCACGCTGCTCCAACCCGGAAGCGCGCAATCCGCTTCCAGCTGATATGTCATGGCCTTGGGGATCGGCAGTTTGGCAATTGTTTCGTCGAGCGCCTTTTGCAGACCTTCCGCCAGCGTGGGCCCTGTCACCACAATCTCGTAAAACAGTGCTTCGGCTTTGCCATCCATCGCGCGTTTCAGTCCCGGCACTGCCGCTGCATCCGCGCCAAGTGCTTGCAGACGTTTAAGCAGCGCCGGCGTGGCATTGCCCGACGCATCAAGCCCCACGCTCACTGGCATAAGTTTTTGAACAACGGCTTTATTCGCAGCTTGGCCGGCCACGCCGGTCACATGCGCAGCCAGCCGACGCGGCGTTGCAAAGTGGGTGATGGCAGCGTCTCGCGGCGCCAGACCCTGCGCCTTGAGCGAGTCCGCCAACACGTCGGCAAATGCCTCGCCCAGCTTCTTCAACGCCTTGGGCGGCAACTCCTCCACCAGCAGTTCCACGAGCAGGTTCCTGGTGGTCATGGCTATTCCGCTTCCTTCACTCATGCTGCTTTTTTCGCCATCTGTTCCACCCATTCACGCGGCGCCAGCGGGAAGCCCAAGCGCTCGCGGCTGTCGAAATAACTTTGGGCCACGCTGCGCGCGAGGGTGCGGATACGGCCGATGTAGGCGGCGCGTTCCGTCACGCTGATGGCGCCGCGCGCGTCCAGCAGATTGAAACTGTGCGCGGCCTTCAATACCTGCTCATAGGCAGGCAGCGCGAGTTGCTGCTCGATCAGATATTTGGCCTGCTTTTCGTGCGCCCCGAACGCGGAAAACAAAAAGTCCGCGTCGCTGTGCTCGAAGTTGTAGGCCGACTGCTCTTTCTCGTTTTGCAAATAAATGTCGCCATAGGAAATGCTGTCGGTGTACTTGAGCTTGTACACGCTGTCGACGTCCTGCAGATACATTGCCAACCGCTCCAGTCCATAGGTTATTTCGCCGGTGGCCGGCCGGCACTCGATACCGCCGACCTGCTGAAAATACGTGAACTGGGTCACTTCCATGCCATTGAGCCACACCTCCCAGCCCAGGCCCCAGGCGCCCAGAGTGGGGTTTTCCCAGTCGTCCTCCACAAACCGGATGTCGTTCTTTTTAAGGTCAAGCCCCAAGGCCTGCAAGGACCCCAGGTACAACGCGAGGATATTGGCCGGCGCCGGCTTCATGACCACCTGGTACTGGTAGTAATGTTGCAGCCGGTTCGGGTTCTCGCCGTAACGCCCGTCTTTGGGGCGGCGGCTCGGTTGCACATAGGCGGCTCTCCAGGGTTCGGGGCCTATGGCTCGCAAAAACGTGGCTGTATGCGATGTGCCTGCGCCGACTTCCATGTCGTAGGGCTGAAGCAGGGCACAGCCTTGAACGTCCCAATACGACTGCAGCTGCAAGATGATTTGTTGAAAGGTCAGCATGGCTTCCGGTAAAAAGTTGTCTTCGCAAGAGTGAGCGGCAGCAGGCGGTGAAAGCCGCCAACAACGCAAGGCACGACCCTGCGTCGGGCAAGCATCGGCGTTGCCGCAAATCTACGTGGCCGAGTGATTTTAAGGGGCGTGGCCGCCACGGCCTGGCAGTAGTTTCCCTGCGGGCCACAGCCTTCGAACCAGCCCCAGCACTACGATCAGGCCGGCCAGCAACCACAGCGGCCACAAGCCGAAGCGCGACACCCACCATGCGTAGGGTGTGATGCCGTTGCGGCCCTGCACCTCGCCGAGCAGCACCCCGCGCGTATACCGTGGCAGAGACCGGGTTACGCGCCCCGTGAAATCGATGATGGCCGTGTCACCCGTATTGGTGGCGCGGATAAATGGCCGGCCGAACTCCAGCGCGCGCATGCGCGAAATGTTCAGATGCTGGTCGATCGCCACTGTATTGCCGAACCAGCCGATATTGCTGAGGTTGACGAAGATGGTGGGTGCCGCGGCCGGATCGATGAAGCGCGCACCCAGTTCTTCGCCAAACAGGTCCTCGTAACACACGTTGGGCGCCAGCCGCTGGCCCTGCCAGTTGAACGAGGCCTGCCCTACAGCGCCGCGGTTGAAGTCACCCAGCGGGATATTCATCATCTCGGTGAACCAGCGGAACAAAGGAGGGATGAACTCGCCGAACGGGACCAAGTGGTGCTTGTCGTAGCGGTAGTCCGGCACATCGCCGGTCGCATCGGCGGTCACCATATCAGGCTTGAAACCAACTACGGAATTGGTGTAGCCGGCCGTGGCATCCCCGAGGGGAATACCGACCATTGCAGCTTGCGTGCCGGTCTTGAAGCGCTGCTGCAAAGCCCGCCAGTACCCTTGCGGCAGTTGTTGCGGCAACAGGGGAATGGCGGTCTCCGGTGCCACTACAAGGGGCGCAGTGGCGCTGCTCAATTGTTCGCCATACCAGCGCAGCGAATCGACGACCCCGGTCCCGGGCTGAAACTTTTCACCCTGGGCGATATTGCCTTGAAGCAATGCCACCTTTAGTGAGGACCCAGCAGCCGTTCAATATGCGCCGCGTTGGCTTGGCGGGGCTGGCCGGCGTCATCGCTGCAGCGATGAC
>JANYBQ010000470.1 GCA_025360705.1 Betaproteobacteria bacterium
GGCCTGATCGACTTGCATGTGCATGTCATGGCATCGCAACTGAATCTATCGGCCCAGGTGCATCAGCCCAATGTGTTTGTGACGCTCAGGGCAATTCCCATTTTGCGCGGCATGTTGCGCCGCGGCTTTACAACCGTGCGCGATGCCGGCGGCGCGGGCTTGCCGTTGAAGCAGGCGGTCGAGTCCGGCCTGACCCAGGGGCCGCGTCTTTTTATTTCCGGTCGGGCGCTGAGCCAGACCGGTGGCCATGGCGACATGAACCCGCAGAGCGATTTCAACGCGAACCGGCTGCAGTGCGCCTGTTGCGTGCGTGTAGGCGCGATCGCACGCGTGGTCGACGGTGTGGACGGATTGCGCCGCGCCGTGCGCGAGGAGTTTCAAATGGGGGCCGATCAGATCAAGATCATGGCCTCCGGCGGCGTTGCCTCACCGACGGATCCGGTAGGAGCCTTCGGTTATTCGGAGGACGAAATCCGGGCCGTGACCGAAGAGGCGCGGGGTCGCGGCACTTATGTGATGGCCCACGCCTATACCGCCGCGGCCATCGAACGCGCCGTGCGATGCGGCGTGCGGACGATAGAACACGCCAACTTGTGCGACGCTTCCGCGGCCGCAGTGATGGCTGCCCATCAGGCGATCGCGGTGCCAACGCTGGTGACCTACGAGGCTCTGGCGTCGGAAGGCGCGCGGTATGGACTTCCGCCGGAAAGCGTGGTCAAGATCGCCGAAGTCAGGGACGCCGGTCTGCACGCCCTTGAGATTCTAAGAAAGGCCGGCGTCAAGATCGGTTTTGGTACCGACCTGCTGGGCGAGTCGCACCGTTTGCAAAGCGAAGAGTTTCGCATTCGCGCACAGGTGCTGAGCATCCCGGAGGTCATCGCCAGTGCCACCACCACCGCGGCGGAGGTGCTGGGCCAACAAGGCAAGCTCGGACGATTGCAAGCGGGTGCCATCGCCGACATGCTAATCGTCGACGGCGATCCATTTACCGATCTGGCCTGCCTGGCCGGACAGGGTGAGCGAATCGTGGTCGTGATGAAAGCCGGCCGGATAGAGTTCGGCGACTTGGGTAAGTTGTGAGCAAGCCAGTCACTGCGGCAACAACGCGCTTTGGCGACGAGGGTGGAATTCGCCAGTCTGCCGTAAGCTCGGCGGTTGTACGTCAAGCATTTTTGTAAAGGAACGATGATGATCAGACGCCATTTGCTTGCAGTAGTTTTTTTTGTTTTGTCGGTTCCGTACAGCCCGGCTTGGGCGCAAGCGCAGACCATACGCGTCGGCATTGACGTCGACGCCGGCACACTCGACCCGAGGCTGGCGCGCGACACCTCGGCCTATCGAGCCATCGACCTGATCTATGACGGGCTTGTCCGGCTTTCGCCCGATCTGAAACCGGAGCCCAATCTTGCTCAAAGCTGGCAAAATCCAGACTCCAAAACCTGGGTCTTCAAGCTGCGCGACGGTGTGACTTTCCACGATGGCGCACCACTAACGGCAGATGATGTGGTTTTCACGTTCCAGACGCTGCTGAAGCCTGAAACGAACGCGCCACTGCGCAGTCTTTTCACGCCAATTGCAAAGGTCGAAGCGCCCGACCAAAAGACCGTCGTATTCACCCTCTCCAGCCCCTATGCGCCCCTGCTGAGTTATCTTGAGATGGGGATCGTTCAAAAAAAGGCGGTTGAGGGCGGGGCGGATATCGGCCTGAAGCCGATCGGCACCGGCCCGATGAAACTGGTCCGCTGGGATCGCGGCAGCCGGATGATCCTGGAGCCCAATCCTGGTTACTGGGCCGGGGCCTCCAAGCTCAAAGAACTTCAGCTTATCGTTATCAGCGACAACACGGCGCGGGCTCAAGCCTTTGAGGCAAAGGACCTGGATTTGATCCAGTCGCCCCTGTCGCCGCAGGACATCAAGCGACTGCAGGCGAACGCGAATTTCGGCAACGTCGTCACCTCGGGGTTAGGCATTACGTATCTCAATTTCAATGCCGGCGAAGCCGTCGTCGCAGATCCGAAACTGCGCCGCGCGCTGGCAATGCTGGTCGACCAGAAAACCATTGTCGGCGACATCTACCAGGGCGTCGATCGGGTCGCCTCTTCCATTCTCTTGCCATCCTCCTGGGCTTTTTCGGCCAGCGTCAAACAGCCTACGTTCAACGTTGCCGGCGCCAAGAAGGCGATTGAGGCCCTGGGATGGAAACTCGCGGGCAACGTCTACGCCAAGGATGGCAAGAAACTGAGCGTCGTGCTTTCGACCCACAGCGAAGACCCGAATCGAGTGCAGAGTGTCGAATATATGCAAAGCGTATTTCAGCAAGCCGGTGTCGAGACGCAGGTGCGCGTGACTGACTGGCCCGCCTTCTCCACCAACTATGTGCAGAAGAGCCAGCATCAGATCGCGCTGCTCGGCTGGCTCAACATCGTCGATCCAGACCGGCTAATGTACAGCCAGTTCCACAGCAAAGGTACCCTCAACTGGGGCAAGTACAACAACCCTGCCCTGGACAAGCTTCTGGACGACGCTCGCGAGGCGCTCGACATCAATTTGCGCAAAGCCGCCTATGGCAAGGCGGCGCAAATCATCGCCGATGACGTTCCCTACTATGTGCTGTCGTATCAGGGCTACCAGATGTTTTATTCGAAGTCGCTTGGCGTCGTCAAAGGCAATCCGCGCGGGTATTTGCGCGACCTGATCGCGCTTCAGAAAAAGTGAGCGGCGCATCGAATTGATGCATGCATATATCCTGAGGCGGCTGCTGCTGCTCGTTCCAACAGCCGCGGGAATGGTGGTGATCACGTTCTCGCTGTTGCTTCTGATCCCGGGCGACCCGGCCGCCGTGGTCCTTGGTCAGGAAGCTTCGGGGACTGACATAGCGAACCTCCGGGCCACTCTTGGGCTCGACTTGCCCTGGGGCACGCAACTGGCGCGCTATTTCGCTGCCCTGCTGCGGGGGGACATGGGGCGGTCGCTGTTCCAGAACGAGGCTGTGTCGACGATCATCGCGGCAAGGATTGGCGCCACGCTTGAGCTTGCAGCGGCGGCTCTGATCATCTCAATCCTGATCGGAGTTTCGTTAGGCGTTCTGGCTGCCATGCGCCAGGGCACCAAAGTCGACACCGGTCTGATGCTGCTGGCGCAACTCGGCGTGTCCATTCCCGTCTACTGGCTCGGCATACTGCTGATGCTGGCCTTTTCAGTGAAGCTCGGCTGGCTGCCCGCGATCGGACGAGGCGAGCCGCTTGGCTCGGCGTTCCTGGCGGCATTGTCGGGACGACCGGCGGTGCTGGCGGATGCGCTCGCGCATCTGGTTCTGCCGGCTTTCGCACTGGGGGCAAATTCCGCCGCCATCATCAGCCGGCTGGTGCGAACCTCGATGATCGAAATTCTTCAGGAGGATTTCGTGCGCACCGCCTACGCCAAAGGCCTCAGACGATGGCGCGTCATGGTCCGGCACGCGTTGAGAAACGCGCTGTTGCCGGTGATCAGCGTCATCGGGCTGAGATTTGGATTGCTGCTGGGAGGCGCCGTTCTCACCGAAAGCATTTTTGGCTGGCCAGGTCTTGGCCAACTTACCATCGCTGCGATATCGCAACGCGATTTGCCGCTGGTTCAAGGCGTCACGCTCTGCTTTGCCATGATGTTTGCGCTGGTGAACCTCGTTGTCGATTTAACCTATTCGCTGGTTGACCCTCGCGTGCGAGTGGCCTGAATGATAAGGCTCAGCGTCATTCGAAGAAATGCCTCGCTGGTCACCGGACTGGCGATTTCGTTAGCCATCCTGTTCGCCGCAATTGCCGCTCCCCTGATCGCGACCCATGGTGTCGAACAGATGGACATGCGCAACCGCTTTGCCGGTCCTTCGCTTGCGCATTGGCTCGGCACCGACAATTTCGGCCGCGACCTGTGGACGCGCCTTATCTTCGGTGCACGGGTATCGCTGTCGATCGCACTGATCCCGGTCTTCGTCGCCGCCACATTCGGCACCCTGGTCGGACTGATTGCCGGTTATTTTGGCGGCTGGGTCGATCTGATCCTAATGCGTGTCACCGATATGTTTCTCGGCTTCCCGGCGCTGATCCTGATGCTTGCCATAGTCGCCGTGCTTGGGCCCGGCATTGTCAACGTTTCACTGGCGCTGATCGTCGTATTCTGGACCGAGTACGCCCGCGTTGTGCGCTCGTCCACGCTGGTTTTGCGCGAACAGGCCTATGTTCTCGCGGCCAGGGCCCTGGGTGCGTCTCATTTTCGTATCTTGTTCAAGGAAATCCTGCCAAACGCCTGGGGCCCTGTACTGGTGTTGGCCACGCTCGGTCTTGGCACTGCAATCCTGGCCGAGTCGGCCCTGAGCTTTCTCGGCTTCGGTGTGCAGCCGCCACGGCCCACCTGGGGCTGGACCCTCGCGTACGGTACACGCTACATGCGCAGCGAGCCCTGGCTTGCGATCATCTCCGGGCTTGCCATCATGGTGACCGTGCTCGGCTTTAACTTACTCGGCGACGGCTTGCGCGATTTGCTCGACCCGAAGGGATTTTCGCGCGGACCCAATCCCCGCCACAACGTCAAAAACTGATTCAGGAGAAAGAAACATCATGATGAACAAGTTCACCATTCGCCGGGCAAAGTTCAGCAACCACGCCGACGGCAGCGATGCAGTGCTGACCCATCACGACATTGTTGGTCAGGCCGCTGGCCCCACCATTGGTGTCAGCGCCTCGATCCATGGCAACGAGTCGACCGGCACCGAGATCATCCTCGACCTCTACCGCGCTCTGCAATCGGTCCCGATACGAGGGCGCATCGTGCTGCTTCCGGTTGCGAATCCCCGCGCTTATGCGCAGAACCGGCGCTTCACGCCCATCGATGAGCTCAATCTCAATCGTGAGTTTCCGGGCGACCCCAACGGCAGCTATACCCAGCAGCTTGCAGCCGCGATCACACAGGAGTTTCTTGAGAAAATCGACGTCCATATCGACCTGCATTCGGGCACTGACCGGCCGACCGTCGACTATGTCTATATCTGGAACGACGAAGCCCTGTCGCGCAGTTTCGGCTCCAGCGTGCTTTACCGGCCGCAGCCGATGCGAGAGGGAACGACATTCAACGGCACCACGACGGCTGTGACCATCAAACGTCGCAATATTCCCGCCGTTGTGGTCGAACTCGGTGGCGGCATCGTCGATCAGCGGCCCTATGTCGAACGCGGCCTGAAAGGCGTTCTCAACATGCTTCGCCATCTGCAAATCATCGAGGGTGCCCCGACGCCGCCGCCGAAACAGATCGTGGTTGGCGCCATCAAGACCATCCGGCCAACCAGCGCAGGCCTCCTGGAAACGCTCGCTCCACCACTCGGCGAGGTGATCAGGAAGGGTCAACTGCTCGGCCGGGTGGTCAGCCCCTACACCTTTGAGGTCCTGGAGGAGATTCCGACCCCTTATGACGACGGGGTGATGATCCTTTCTCATCTCAGCCGGAATCTTGTCGAGTCGGGGGACTTTGGCTACATGGTCGGCGATATGAACGGCGCGGACGCCTGACGGATCGCGATGCAGGCTGCCGAGGCGCGCATTTCCAAGCCAGCCGTTGCCGCCGCCGCGGCGCTGGCAGTGGACGGCCTCAACATATCGGTGGCCAATGGAGCGCAACGCTACCCGGTCGTCCGCGACATGGCGTTTGAACTGGCACCAGGCGAAACACTGTGCATCGTTGGCGAATCCGGATGTGGCAAGTCGATGACGGCGCTGGCGTTGCTGCAGTTACTGCCGGTGGGGGTAAGCGTCGATTCAGGCGTGATCCAGCTCGGCGACATCAATCTTTGCACGGCCGATCGACGCACGCTGGAAGACGCGCGCGGCAAGAAGATCGCCATGATCTTTCAGGAACCGCTGTCGTCGCTCAATCCGGTGATGACGATCGGCGACCAGATCGCCGAAGTCTTGCTTCGGCATGAGGCTATTGGCGCGCGGGAAGCCGAGCGGCGTGCAATTGAAATGCTGGCGCGGGTCAGGATGCCGGCCCCGGAGCAGCGCGGGCGGCAATTCGCCCACCAACTCTCGGGCGGCATGCGCCAGCGCGCCATGATCGCGATGGCCCTCGCCTGCGAGCCCAAGGTACTCGTTGCCGATGAACCGACAACAGCGCTCGACGTAACCATTCAGGCAGAAATCCTGTGTTTGATCGAGCAACTACAGCAAAGTCTGGGAACAGCGCTTGTGTTGATCACGCACGATTTTGGCGTCGTCGCGGAAATGGCCGACCAGGTCATCGTGATGTACGCGGGCCGGCGGGTTGAATGCACCGATGTCCAAACGCTGTTCGACCGGCCGCTGCATCCCTACACGATTGCCCTTATGCGCGCAGCGCCGGGGCTGCAGGCGGATATCGCCGGCAAGGCAAAACTGCTGGAGATTGCCGGCATGGTCCCGCCGCCCTGGGCGCTACCCAAGGGCTGTGCCTTTGCACCACGTTGCGCGGCGGCTTTCGCCCGATGCTTTGTAGAAGAGCCGGTGCTGTCGGAGCCGGAGCCGGGACATCGCGTGGCCTGTTGGGCCGTGGAAGCGACACATGGATGAAACACCGGCGATAGAGGTGCGAGGCCTGACGGTGCGCTTCCCCGGCCAACCGGGCCTGACAGGACGCAGGTCCGATCCGGTCACAGCGGTGGACAACATAAGTTTCACATTGCAGCGACGCGAAACCCTGGGGCTGGTCGGCGAATCGGGTTGCGGAAAGTCCACGACGGGTCTGGCAATCTTGAACTTGATCGAGGCAACGTCCGGCAGCATCGAGGTTCTGGGGAAACCCATTGCGTCGCTTTCAAGCGCCGAGCGGCGCAGCATGCGCCAACACATGCAGATCGTCTTTCAGGACCCGTACTCGTCACTCAATCCGCGCCAGCGCGTGGCAGACATCATCCGTGCGCCGCTGGATATCCATAAGCTCGGGACTGCCGCCGAACGGCGCGACAGGGTGAAACAGCTGATGGCGCGCGTAGGGCTGCGGCCGGACCAGGCAGACAACTACCCGCACCAGTTTTCTGGAGGCCAACGCCAGAGAATAGGCATCGCGCGAGCGCTGGCGACACATCCGGAACTGGTGATTTGCGATGAGCCCGTCTCCGCGCTGGACGTGTCCGTACAGGCGCAAATTCTGAATCTGCTGGTCGAATTGCAACAAGAATTTGGACTTTCCCTGCTCTTTATTTCGCACGATCTTTCCATCGTGAAACATATCAGCGACCGCGTGGCGGTGATGTATCTCGGCCGAATCGTTGAAATCGCGCCACGGGCCACGCTGTTTGCCGCGGCCCAGCATCCCTATACCAGGCTATTGTTGAACTCATTGCCGCCCCGCCATCCGCGTGATCGCCGCCGTCAGCACCTCGCCGACGATGCGCCTGGCACGCCGGCGCCATCACGCGGCGGCTGCCGGTTCAGCACGCGTTGTCCGCTGGTCATGGACATTTGCCTGCATAAAGAACCTGCGCTCACGCCGCGTGGCGTGGACCACGCCGCAGCATGCCACCATCTCTAGGAAATCCCCATGGAATATGTTCGACTTGGCCACACCGGCCTCAAGGTGTCCCGCCTCATCCTGGGTTGCATGACATACGGTGACCCCAAGTGGAGTGCCTGGGTGCTTGACGATGCGGCCAGCCGGCCGTTCATCCGGCGAGCGCTCGATCTCGGTGTGAACACCTTCGATACCGCCGACATGTATTCGAATGGCGCGAGCGAGGAGATTCTCGGCCGCGCGATCAAGGATTGGACGACGCGCCAGCATATGGTGATCGCGACCAAGCTGCATAACCCAATGGGGCCGGAACCGAACAATCGCGGCCTGTCGCGAAAACACATCTTCGAGGCAGTCGACGCGAGCTTGCGACGGCTTCAGACCGACTATATCGACCTGTACCAGATTCATCGTTTCGATTATGAAACGCCGCTCGAAGAGACATTGGACGCGCTCAATGATGTCGTGCGCTCCGGTCGGGTTCGTTATCTCGGGGCGTCCTCGATGTTTGCCTGGCAGTTCATGAAGGCGTTGGGATTGCAGCGCCGTCACGGCTGGGCGCCATTCGTCTCGATGCAGAACCAATATAGCCTGCTTTACCGCGAAGAGGAGCGGGAGATGCTGCCACTGTGCCGGGAGGAGGGCATCGGCGTCATCCCCTGGAGCCCTCTGGCGCGCGGCTATCTGGCCGGCAATCGCCACGGCGCGGCCCCAGCGACAAACCGTGCGGGCGCGGACACGCTGGGCGCTTCGCTGTTCCAGACAGAACCGGACCGGGCGATCATCGCGGCGGTGGACGACGTCGCCCGCAAACTGGGGCGTTCCATGGCGCAGGTCGCCTACGCCTGGGCTGCCACGCGGCCGGGCGTGACGACCCCGATCTACGGTATTTCAAAACTACAGCAGTTCGACGACGCGATGAAGTCCCTGACGTTGCGCCTTGATCCGGACGATATTGCAAAAATGGAAGCGCCCTATGTTCCGCGTCCGATCGCCGGGCATTTCTGAACGAAGCAAAAGACTCAGAGCGTGAGAGGCGCTGGCGCCGTCGCCCGCAAACAGGTCACAAACCATCGAGCGAAAGGCAAACATCGTGATCCGACTGACTCCGCAGGATTTTTCGGCGCTCGCGGCCATGGTGGCGGCAGCGACCGAACCGGTCGAGGTGTACCGCGCGGTTGAGCAGGTGCTGACCGAGCCACTAGGATTCGGACTGCTCACGATGCTGGTGGTCACACCGGATGCAGAAGAGGTCGAGCGCGTGTATTCGACCAACAGCCAAGCCTATCCATTGGCCGGGCGCAAACGGATGGGGCAAACCCCGTGGGGTGATCTGGTGCTGCGCCAGCGGCAGCCCTTCCTGGGGTGCGATGCGCAAGCCATCCGCTGGGCATTCCCCGACCATGCCTTGATTTCGGGTTTGGGCCTGGCAAGTGCCATTAACGTACCGGTGGTCGCCCTCGGCCGATTGTTGGGCACCATCAATGTGCTCGATGCCGCTGGTCGTTACGACGAACAAGCGGTGAACACCTTGCAGTCGGTCGCGCCGATCCTGGTAGCCCCGTTCCTGCGCGAACTCAATATCTATTGAACCTTGTATCTTTGGTTTTGGAAAATCTTAAAGTAGGTAGGAGGCCGTGGAGCTTTTGGGCGAAGGCAGGACGTATCATTTCGAATACCCAATGTTTCACTCTTCACATGGACCGACTGACAACGCTCCTGAACCACTTCTCTTTGCGAGCGGGAATTTTCTACACTGGAAACATCTGTGGGGTCCACGACTTCGCCCACGACGCGTCGCAAGGACACATCCACCTGATCAAGCGCGGGCCGGTGCAAGTGATCGGTGTGCGAAATGAGACCATGAACATCACCGAACCGACAATCTTGTTTCTGCCGCGACCAGACACGCACCGATTGGTGGCCGACGAGCACACAGGTGCCGATGTTGTCTGCGCGACTGTGAAGTTTGGCGGCGGTGGAAGAAATCCCATCACCGACTCTTTGCCAGCGGTGGTAGAGGTCGAACTTGCAGTTCTTCCCGGTGTGCATTCACTGCTCGATTTGATGTTCGACGAAGCCTTTTCGGAGAACAGCGGCAGACAGGCTGTGCTTGATCGCCTGTGTGAGGTGCTGATGATTCGCCTGCTCCGTCACTGCGTCGATGAAGGTCTGACGAATGGGGGTACGCTGGCCGGCCTCGCCGACAGACGCCTTGCCAAGGCCATGAGCGCGATGCACGACAACCCCGCTGGCGATTGGAGTCTGTCCTCCATGGCGGCCTTGGCCGACATGTCGCGCGCACGCTTCGCTGTGCGGTTCAGAGAGATCGTTGGCGATACTCCGGCGGACTATCTGGCGTCTTGGCGTCTCATGTCCGCGCAGAGGCTGTTGACCCAAGGCCTGCAGCTCAAACACATTGCCTACGACGTCGGCTACGGAAGCCCTAGCGCATTGACCCGCGCCTTTGTTAGGAAGCTCGGGTGTTCACCTACGGATTGGCTGAAGCGGCAAGGAAAGCATGCAGCTTAGCGATCGCACGGAACGTCTCTTTTTCCGAGACGACGACACATGTAAACGAGACGCGCGGAACATCTTGGCGGCTCACGCAGCATTACGATTCAGGGCGATCGACCTTGGGCTTGCTCAAAAGGCGCGCTGCTGCCGCCCAATTTGACTCGCAACGCGCACAACATGTCTTCCGTACACGTCTTCCAATGACGAATGAACAACGCTTCAAGATTCAGAAACGGTTTGCCGTGGGAACGCAGCGCGGCGGTGGCTGAATCCTCGAGCGTGAAGGAGAACCATGAAAACCAAAGTCAAAGCACTGGCTTTCGATACTGGCGGAACCATCCTGGACTGGCATGGCGGCATTTGCAGCGCGTTCGAGAGCGTGGGGGCAAGCCATGGAATGGATCGCGATTGGCATGGCGTCACGAACGACTACCGCCGACGGTCCATGAAAAGCATCGTCGGACTGACGCGCCCTGCTTTCAACATGGACGACGTGCATCGCAGCGCTCTGCACGACACGCTGACCCATCATGGCCTGGAGGTATTCACGCCGCAGGACCGCCAGCTCATTTTTCACACGTGGCACAAACTCAGGGCATGGCCCGACTTCTCTGCGGTATTGACGCGTCTTCGGGAACAGCTGCCGGTGATTTCCTTCACCATGTTGCCGCTATCGCTGGTCCTGAACGTATCGCGACAAAACAACTTATCGTGGGATGCGATTATTTCCTGCGAAATGATTGGCACCTACAAACCAAATCCAGAAGCCTATTTGACAGCGGCCCGATGGCTGGCGCTTGAACCCGCCGAGATCATGATGGTCGCCTGTCACAACTTCGACCTGAACGCGGCTCGAGCATGCGGGTTCAGAACCGCGTTCGTGCGTCGCCCCGGAGAATGGGGACCGGAAGGACCGCCCGACCCCATTGCGAATCCGGAAAACGACATCACGGTGGACGATTTCCCCGCTCTTGCAACGAAGTTGGGCTACTGAACGGGATATCTGCGAGCCGAAGCGGGGATTGGCCGGGCCGGTCTACAGCGTCCACAACACGGACAAGTCACTACCGTAACACTGGTTCTTGTGGACCGGAGGGTCACGGCATCCGAAATCGATGAAAGGAATTTGCCTCATTGATCGTCTGATACCCGTATGAAAAATCCGCCGACCGAAACAGATTCTGTGCTGAACTGGTTCGGCCAATGGCGCATCAAGCCTGGTGCGCGCCTGCCGGCGCGCGTTGAACGTGCACTGCTGGACTTGCGCCGAAAAAGCGAAATTCTGATTGGTTGGGTGCAGGGAGCCCTGGTTGTGGTGTTCGGATCCTTGTATTTCGTCGCACCGAGCACGTCGCCATCTGACGCCGCCTTCCGGCTGGTACCCTGGGCACTTGGTTTCTATGGCGTGTTCACATGGGTACGCCTGATTCAGGCCTACCGAAACCGTCTTTCGTTTGCCTTCAAGGTTACGTCCGTGCTTGTGGACGTGACCATGCTCATGGTCACGATCTGGAGCTTCCATATCGAGTATGGCCAGCCGGCAGCGTTCTATCTGAAGGCGCCAACACTCCTCTATGTATTTATCTTCATTGTCTTGCGTGCCTTGACAATCACCCCTGGCTATGTGTTGTTCACCGGGCTTAGCGCCGCGACTGGCTGGCTGGTTTTACTCTGGTACGCACTTGCGGCTCCCGGTGGTGCCGAACTGGTGACGCACGATTACGTCCAGTACATGACCTCCAATCACATCCTGATTGGAGGGGAAATTGACCGCGTCCTCTCAATTCTCATCGTGACCCTTGTGTTGTCCGTCTCGGTCGCACGCGCACGGCAATTGTTGTTTCACGCAGTCGGCGACCAGGCAGCGGTATCACAGTTGTCGCGGTTCTTTTCGCCAGAAATTGCGCGGCGGCTGTCGCAAGCAGACGAGTTGCTCCTTCCGGGTGACGCCGAGCAACGCGAGGCAGCGGCCATGTTCATCGATCTGCGCGGCTTTACAAAGCTCGCGGCGACGATGCCACCCGATGAATTGATCGATATGTTGCGGGAATACCAGCGCACCGCGGTGCCGATCATTCACCAGAATGGCGGCAGCGTGGTGACTTACCTGGGCGATGGGATCATGGTGACGTTCGGTGCTATGAGTTCGTCACCGACCTATTGCGCAGATGCCATGCGTTGCGGCGAGATGCTTATTGTTGCTCTGGCTGCTTGGTGCATGCAGCGCGAGGCAAAAGGACTCCCAGCTCCGGGCGTGGGAATCGGCGTGGATACCGGGATCGTCACGTGCGGTGTCATCGGCGACGATGGTCGATTGGAGTACGCGATCATCGGCAATGCCGTCAACCGCGCCGCGAAACTGCAGAATCAGACCAAGGTCGAGGGTGTGCTCGGGCTGGCAAGCCTGGCATGCCGCGACCGCGCCATCGAACAGGGACACCGTTGCGCCACGCCGCAGCCGGTACTGGTCGACCGTGCCGTGGTTGGCGTTACCGGTCCTGTCAGCATGATTGTTCTTGGAGAGTCAACCCGGCATGATCGCAACCTCGCAGTCCACGCCAACTCTCCCGTCGGAGATGTCTGATGGCGATGACTCCGCGCAACGGGTCCTGCTGTTGCACAGCGACTGAACGCGCACTACTGCCAGAGCAGGCCCTTCTTGAGCCGGGCATCGACCGGGTGGTCCCCGACAAAGATACCGGGCTAGCAAGCGATTCGAAGTGGAGTATCTGGGTGCCACATGGCGCTTTGCGTCACGCGAACGCGCCTTACGCCCGACCCGACCTGAAGTCGCTCCTCAAAGGGCTCCAGTTAGTGATGAGCAAGAATTACCCGATCAGGGGACTTGCGTAGCCTTCGAGTTCCACGGCAAGATCATCAAAACCCGAGACGACCTGCTCGACAACCACAGGCGAAAGGTAATGTTGAACACGCTCGCGGACATGGTCCACCAGCGAGTCGGCGCTCAGCGCCGAGGACCAGTCTTCGCCCGTCGCGCCGCGGTCCACCACACGCGCCGAGTTGACGAGCCATTTGGCACACCACGTCACCGACCATAGCCACATCGCTGCCCGTAACACGATCCAACTGTTCCGACTGCCTGCGGCTTCAAGGCCCAACAGGGCTTGCCATCGGCGGTAGGTGTCGGCAGTGGTTGCGGCATTGAGGGCCACACGGTGCCTGCCGTCCCACGTTGTGGACGTGTACAGGGTGGCGTGAGCGACATCCAGCGCAGGCAGTCCGTACCGCCCCTTCTCCAAGTCGACCAGCACGGCATCGCCGTCAGGTCGGATCAAGAAGTTTCCAGGATGGGCATCGAACGCGATCAACCGATGCGGGGTCCCAATGCAGCAGGACATTTGCCTGCGCACGCGTTGCAGCACCGCCTTGATCCGGGTGCGGCTGAGCGGCGCCACCAGGGTGCTGGATAGGTGCACTGCCTGTGCCTCTATTTCCTTCAGCAACGCGGCCAGCGGATCGACAGGATCGAGCAGCGGGGGCCGCGCTTCGCGCTTGGGCAGCGGCAAGGAATGGATTGCCGCAAGCGTCTGCACCAGCGCCGGCAGGTCGTCGGGCAAGCGTGCCGGCCGTCCGACGATCTCCTGCACCAGCAGCGCACCGCGTGGGAGGTGCTCCGATAGATGCAGCAAACCAAAGAAGCGCGGTGTGTGGCCGCTCGGCGCCATGCGCTCGAAACACGCGGCCTGGTAAGCCAGGTTCTCGCTTGCATGCAACTGCATCTGGCTTTGTTTGGGCACGCGTGCGAGCATCCCCGAGCCGGGCAGGCGAAGGTGGAGATGGGCGAGACCTGTATCGGCGAGAATTTCCGGCGTGGCATCGGCCATCGGTAAACCGGCTGCGCGCAGTGCAGCGGTCAGCCGCGCAGGCCAGTCGTTTTCATCGGCATGGAGGGTCATGTCGGGGCGAGCCGGATGACGGGCCCGCCTGCCGCCAGTGCGTCTGCCTCATCGTGTGTTACGAGGACGGTTGGCAGACCACAACCTCGGGCATGGTCAAAAACGAAGCGTCGGAAATCGACGCGCAATTGTGCGTCGAGCTTGCTGAACGGTTCATCGAGCAACAGCGCACGGGGCTCGGCCGATAGCGTTCGCATGACCGCCACGCGAGCGCGCTGGCCCCCCGAAAGGGTCGCCGGATCGCGGTGTGCAAAGCCCTCGAGACCCGCGTCTGCCAAGGCCTGGGCGATGCGTTCGCGCCTCGCGCTAAACGGCCGTACCGACGCGGGGAGCGCAAATGCCAGGTTCGCGCCCACCGAAAGGTGCGGGAACAGCAGATCGTCCTGAAACAGAATGCCGATGTGCCGTTGCTCTGGCGGGCACTGCGTCAAATCGGACGCACCGATGCGTACGCGGCCCTGGGCGGTGAACACGGGGTCGAGGGTTCCGGCCAGAAATGCCAGCAGCGTGGACTTGCCACAGCCGCTCGGTCCCATCACCGTCAGGCATTCGCCAGCAGCAACAGTCGCATTGATCGGCCCAAGCAGCACCCGTCCACCGAGGGCGACGCTCACACCTTCGAGCTGCAGTCCACCCGCCATGCTCACAACAATCCCCTTCGGTTGCGGTAGAGCAATCGCGGTACCCAGGCGGCAGCGACGAAAACGCACAGTGGAAACACCGCCTGGAGCAGCGCCCAGGTGCCGATCACGCGGCGGTCCGCCCCGCCCGACAGTGTCACCGCTTCGGTGGTCAGGGTGGCCACACGGCCACTGCCGGCGAACAATGTTGGCAGGTACTGCCCGACGCTGACGGCGAAGGCAACGGCACTGGCCATCAACACCGGCCGGATCAGAATCGGCAACTTGATGAACCGGAATACGCGCCAACGCGACGCGCCGAGGCTGTTTGCCGTGCGCGCATAACGCTCGTCAAATGCGCGCCAGGGGTCAGCCAGCGACAGAAACAGGTAGGGCAATACGAAAACGAGGTGGGCGGCGATGACCGCCAGCAACCTGCCATCGGCACCGATTCGCACCAAGAGCACCTGCAGGCCGAACAGGAACGCCACCTGGGGCACCAACAAGGGCAGGTACAACAACCACAAACGCTTCGACGTGCGCCGCCGTGCTTGCGTTTCGTGCTCCAGACAGGCAAGCACCAGCACCAGAGCGATCACGGTGGACGCGGCCCCGACGACCAACGTCGTCATTGCAGGTAACGTCAGGCTCGACGACTGTCGCCGCCAGTTCGCCAATGTCCACGACTGCGGCATCGGGTCGGGATAACGCCACTGGGCAGCGAATGACCATAGACCGATGCCCAGCATGGCGAGAATGGCGACGGCGAGCAGCACCGCGCCGCACACGGTGGCGGCGCCGGCCAGCCTGTGGCTCCAGCGACTGCGCACACCGCGCACGAGTCGCGCGCGAAGTGCCTGCCCGATGGCACGCTCACCGCCGTGCCACAGCGCCACGCTCGCGGCCACGACGCCAAGCAGCAGCATTGCCGCCGCTGCCGCCGGGAAGACCCAGCGCGTGTCGGGGTCGGAGAACCAGCGCACCGCGAGTACCGCGAGCGTGGGCGGGTTGCCCGGGCCCAGGATCAGTGCGACGTCCACCACCGACAGCGAGAATGCAAGCACCGCGTACACGGGCAGCCGGATCTGGCCATAGACCTGTGGCAGCACGACATCGAACCAGGCCTGAACCGGCCCGTAGCCCAACGAGCGCGCCATCACCACATGCGCGCGCGCTGGAACCTGGTTGAGCGCAGCCAAAAGCATCAGCACCAGATACGGCACTTCCTTGAGCAACAACGCCACGATCAGTGGCCAGCCAGAGGGATGGCCAACCGTGCTGACATCGGGCGGCAGATCCCAACCGGTCAGGCCTGGCGACACCCAGCGCACGATCCAGCCGGACGGCGCAATCAGAAATGCCAGGCCAATGGCCAATGCCGAGTGCGGCATCGCCAACATTGGTGCCATCGCCTCACCGATCCGAAGTGCCCAGGCCCGATGGTGAATGAAGGCGACGATAGACCCGGCCAGCAGCAGCGACAGAAGAGTGGTGGTCCAGCCGGTCGCCAAGGTGAGTTGCAGCGCCGTGGCGAAGCCCGGCGCATTGAACAGCGCGCACCATGGCGCGGTGCTGATTTCGACGCCGCCGACTGCCGGCAGGTAGCCGAAGGCCGGCAACAAGGTGCCGAGCAATCCGGCAAGGATCGGCAGAGCGAAGACCAATACCGTAAGTGCCGGGGCGAGACCGAGCACCCCTGCACGACGCAGTGGCACAACCCCTTGCGGCATCAGCGCGTGTAGCGCTTCTGCCATTCGGCTGTGATGCGTGTCATCCACGAAGCGTGCGGCTCGAGCAGCGGCGTGCCAAGTTCTGCGGCAGTGGGTAACGCGGGGCTCTCGGTCAGGTGGTCAAAAAGTGCGCGATCCGCGGGCCTGAGTTTCGCAGGGTCGAGAACATTCAGGCTGCCAGTGGAGTTAACGTCCTGGGCGCGGGCCTGTGTCGCCGGTTCAATCAGAAAGTTGGAGACGACGAGCGCGCCCTCCCTGCTTTTCGCGTTGTACGGAATCGCAACGAAGCTGGTATTGCCGATCGTGCCCTTGCTGAACGTGAAAGTGCGCGCGGTCGGGGGCAGCAGCCCCTCCCCCACCGAAACCGCGGCCTCGGTGGGGTTGAACGAGATCGTGATGTCGATTTCGCTGTCGTTGAGCAGTTGGCGCTGTGCCGCGCCATTGTCGGGAAATTGCTGGCCCTTGCGCCACAGGGTCGGGCGAATCTGGTCATACCACGGCCACAGCGGGGCCGTGACCCTGTCAAAGTTCGCATCGTTCGCCGGCTGCTGCAACACGGTCAGGTCGGGCACCAGTTCGTACAGCACCTGTTTCAGAAAAGTGGAACCGAGGAAGTTGCTCACATTGGGGTGTGTCAGCCGACTTGGGTGGCGGCGCGCCCAGTCGAGCATCGCCGGCGCCGAGCGCGGCACCTCGGACGCGTTGCGAAGGCGCGCCGAGTCGTACACAAAAACGATCTGGGCCATGCGCCACGGCACGGCCATACCGTCAACCGGGGTGGTGAAGTCGATCACGTTCGAGCGCTTGTGCGTGGTGTCGACGAAGCGGTTGTTGGGCAGCGCCTGCGTCACCGGCCCGTACAGCAGCCCTTGTTGTTTCATGTTGAGGAAGTTCGGCCCGTTAATCCAGATCAGGTCGACAGTACCGTCACGGTTGCGGCCGGCCGCCTTCTCCGCCACGACGCGCGTGACGGCCTCGGCGGTGTCTTTCAGCCGCACATGCTGGACCCTGACGCCGTAACGCGCCTTGGCCTGATCGCCAACCCAGGTGATGAAGTCGTTGGTCTTTTCATCGCCGGCCCAGGCGTTCCAGAACACGGTCTGGCCACGCGCCCTGGCGAGGACATCGTCCCAGGGAGGTACCGGCTGCGCCTTCACCCAGTCGGGCAGTGCGGCCGTGGCGGCGATCAAGGTGAGGTGTCTGCGCTGGATCATCAGATGTCCTTTGACGGTGTTTGTGCCGGCATTGGACGCACCATGGTCGGATTCCTTACATCCGCGTCGTGCGCACGTGTAAGGAATTCAAAGGAGCGTTCGTCAAACTCGACAGCGTTGCTGCCACATCGGCCTACACGCCCTTCAACAAGAGTCTCAAATTGATCGCGCCGAAGTGATCCCCATTGCATCGGCAGCAAGCACATGACCACGTTTCTCAGACACACCCACGATTGGTATCGAAAGCGCCTCGCGCCACCGCGCGGACCCGTGCGAATCGTGGTCGACAC
>JANYBQ010000475.1 GCA_025360705.1 Betaproteobacteria bacterium
CCAAGCGGCACCGATCGTGATTGCCGGCTTCGGTCGTTATGGGCAAATCGTGGCCCGCCTGATGCTGGCCGAGGGTATCGCCTGCACCGTACTCGACCACGACGCCGAAATGATCGAAGCGGCGCGCAACCTGGGTTACCGCGTTTTCTACGGCGACGCCGCGCGGCTCGACCTGTTGCGTATCGCCGGCGCCGGTAGCGCCAAGGTGCTGGTGTTGGCGGTGGATGAGGTGGAACAGTCGCTGGAAATCGTGGACCTGGTGCATGCGCACTTTCCGCAGTTGCAGATCGTGGCGCGCGCGCGCGATGTTACGCACTGGAACCGGCTGCGCGAGCGCGGTGTGACGCGCGTGGAACGCGAGCTGTTCGAGTCCAGCCTGCGCAGCGGACGCAGCGTGCTGGAACTTCTCGGCCAAAGCGCCCACGAAGCGCGCCAGAAAGCGATGCGTTTTCGAACCCATAACCTGGCGTTGTTCGAGAAGATGCACCCGTTCTACAAGGACCGCGCCAAACTCGTGGCGGTGATCAAGCAGGGCCGGCTGCAGTTCGAGGAGCAGATGGCGCAGGAGCGGCTGGAGCGCACCCACCGCCAGCCGCGCGGCTGGGATACCCACGGTGATTGACGGCGAATCCGGGTGGGGCAGCGTACTGCAACGCGTCCCCGAACGCGTGGATGCGACCGGGTTCTGGGTGCGCGTCGTCGTGCTTGCGGTATTTACCCTATGGGGCGTGGTGTTGATGCGCCTGGACTACCGCGTGGGTGAATTCGCCGAGGCTTTTTTGCACCGGCCGCTGCTGGTGTTCCACGAAGCGGGCCATATTGTTTTTATCCCGTTCGGCGAATGGATCACGATCCTGGGAGGAACACTCGGCCAATTGCTGATACCGCTTCTGCTGACTGGCGCATTGCTGTTTAAAAATCGTGACCCCTTCGGCGCGGCCATCGGCCTCTGGTTTGTCGGTGTGTCGCTGCTCGATGTGGCGCCCTACATGTACGACGCCTTGCATCCGCAACTGATGCTGCTGTCGGGGCGCACCGGCGAAGATGGAGGACACGACTGGATTTATCTATTCAACAGCCTGGGCTTGTTGCCGAGAGCACAGCTGATAGGCGGGCTGACGCACACGCTCGGTGGGTTGGTAACTCTGTTGTCGCTAGGCTGGGCCGGCTGGGTGCTGCGGCTGCAGTATCCGCGGCTGGCGGGGGATGTGCTGCATGAAGAATAGCCGGCTACTGTAGGGCTTGTTCGCACGTACAGGGCGTCGGCCGGCATCCGCCGGGGCCACCCTGTCGCCATGGGAGCCCCGTCAGTACCGGACACTGCGGGCGCTGGTTCGTTCGATAAGCAACAGAAACCTGTGACGGGTACGCCAGGCGGCGATGCTGAGCCCACGCAACAAACTGCTGACCCACAGGCTGGTGTCAGGTGCCCCGGAACGTGGGCTTGCGTTTCTCGAATAACGCCCGCACGCCTTCCTTGTGATCGTCCGTCAGCAAGGTCAGGCCCTGAGCCCAGGCCTCGCCATCGAGCAGCGTCTCCAGGTCTGGCTGGTACATCAGCTTGAACATCTTCTTGGCCACGCCCAGGGCGAAGGTCGGGCCGCGGGCAAGCTCGCCCGCGTACTCGAAGGCCGCGGCAGCCAGTTCGCAAGCAGTTCGGCCGCACCCTGTCCTCTTTTCAGGTAATCAAACACCGCATGGCCGAAGACGAATGCGGGATCGAAGCCGCCCGCCTGCTTACCTATTCAGCGGCCTCCAGGATGGCCCGCGGCGAGCGCGCCGTGAAGGAAGTGTCGATGGCCAAGGTGTTCGCCGCGGACACGCTGTACAGAATGGCGTTCAACGGCATGCAGGCGTTGGGCGGCTACGCGCAGCTGCCCGAGATGGACATGGAGCGCTATTTCCGCGAGGCCAAGCACGGCATGGTCGGCGGCGGCACGAACTAGATACAGCGGTATCGGTCGCGTTTGCCCCAATGCTTTGCTCTATCATTCGGGGCCCCGACGGGGAGTGGGTCGTACTTCAAGAACTCCTTCAACTCCGAGGCCCGCATATGCCGCAGCCAACTCTCTCCGTGCTGATCGCGGCATACCAAGCTGAAAAAACGATTCACCGCGCCATCGACAGCGCCTTGTTGCAGCCCGACACCGAAGTGGTCGTGGCGCCCGATGACGGCCCACAGAAATACAGTGGCCTTGAAATCGAATATCCGGGCAGGGTCACGGTGCTGGCATCCAGCTACAGGGCCGGACCGGGCAGGTCCAGAAACCGTGCCTTCGATGCATCCGGGGGTGCATTCATCACCATGCTCGACTGCGATGACTACTTTGGAGTGGACGCGCTGGATGAAGCCCTGGCCATGGCACGACAAAGCCTCCGACAAATAGCCTTCCTTCGAACCGTCTACATCCACGAAGGGACCGGAATGGTATGCCGGGAACTACCCCAGTCGCAAACCCTGAGCTTTGAAACGTTCATCAATTTTCATGGCTCCATCCATGCCCTCTACCCGCGCGGCATGTGGCAGCCCTACTCCGACCACCGGGTATCGCAGGACGTGCTGTTCGACGCCAACATGCTGTTGGCCAGTGAGGGCGCCGCTCCGATGACCAACGCACCCCACTTCAAGACCATCCACCCGGCGAGCCTGACGGCCAGCACGGACCAAACCCAGATCAATACCGAGTACGCACTCATCCTGAAAACCGAGGCGCACCCTCGCATCCAGCAACTGTTCCATGAAAAGCTGCACATGGGAAAGCGCTACCACCAGCGCCAGTCTTCCGGCTTCACTCATTCATTTCATGAGTTCGTGAGCAGGTCTGGTATCCGCATGATTCCTGCAGGCGATCAATAGCCAAGCTGCGGCAACACCTCAGTCCACGTTGGCGGCTGCGGCATGCGTCAGCTGAATAGGTTGACGATCAGCGCAGGCGCAGCGCCATGTGGACCTTGGCGTAATACCGATCCTCTACCTTGATGGCGCGCTGCAGCTCGCCAAATACCGTGAAACCGCAGCGTTCGTAAATGTGCTGCGCACGGTCGTTGCCAGCGGTATTTCTGGGCGTCGTCCGGCGCCAGGCGGCGGATGACAAACGGCGTCACGCCGGCCGGCCTTTCAAACCCGCTCCAGCACCACCGCGATTCCCTGGCCGACACCGATACACATGGTGCACAGGGCGTACCGGCCGCCGCTGCGCATCAACTGGTTCACGGCCGTGGTGGCCAGGCGCGCACCCGAAGCACCCAGCGGATGCCCCAACGCAATCGCGCCGCCATTCGGATTGACGCGCGCATCGTCGTCCTGCAGTCCCAGCAAGCGCAGCACCGCCAGGCCTTGCGCCGCGAAAGCTTCGTTTAGCTCGATGACGTCCATCTGTTGAATTTTCAGGCCCGTCAATGCCAGAACCTTTTGCGTCGCCGGGGCCGGGCCGATACCCATCACGCGCGGCGGTACACCAGCGCTGGCCATGCCGACCACACGCGCCCTGGGGGTCAGACCATACCTGGCGGCAGTTGTCTCGTCGGCCAGCAACAAGGCACAGGCGCCATCGTTAATTCCGCTGGCATTGCCTGCAGTAACGCTGCCATCGGGGCGCACCACGCCCTTTAGTTTGGCCAGTGTTTCCAGGCTGGTTTCACGCGGATGTTCGTCCTTGCCGACTACCAGCGCATCGCCCTTTTTCTGCGCAATCGTGACCGGTGTGATTTCCGCGTCGAAGAAGTTGGCCTTTTGCGCGGCGACCGCTTTCATCTGGCTGGCCAGGGCCATCCTGTCCTGCGCCTCGCGGCTGATTTTGTGTTCGATAGCGACGTTCTCGGCCGTCTCGGGCATGGCGTCCACGCCATACTTTTCTCTCATGAGCCGGTTGATAAAACGCCAGCCGATAGTGGTGTCGTATACCGCGTTGGAACGGCTGAAGGCAGCATCCATCTTGGGCATCACAAACGGCGCGCGGCTCATGCTTTCCACGCCACCGGCGATCATCAGTCGGGCTTCACCGGCACGAATCGCACGCGCCGCGGTTCCGAGCGCGTCCAGGCCCGAACCGCACAGCCGGTTGATGGTGGCGCCCGGCACTTCCAGCGGCAAGCCGGCCAGCAGGCTGGCCATGTGCGCGACGTTGCGGTTGTCTTCACCGGCCTGGTTGGCGCAACCGTAGATCACATCGGTCACGGCCTGCCAGTCCACGTTGGGGTTGCGCGCCATCAAGGCCTTGATGGGAACGGCTCCCAGATCGTCGGTGCGTACGCTGCTCAAGGTGCCGCCGTAGCGGCCAAAAGGGGTACGGATGGCATCGCAGATAAAGGCTTGTGGGTTCATGGGGATTCGGGTGGGGTGAAAGAAGCGTGAGCGGGTGGGTGTGAACGGCAGGTGAAAGGGCGCGTGTAGACAGCGTGCAGAGCATGAACCGCGAGAGCCGCGCAGGGACTCAGGGCTGGATGCGCAGCCCGACCAGCCGTTCCAGTTCGGCGTGTTCCAGCCCCTGTACTTTATCGATCAATTTCAGGCCCTGGGGCGAACACTGCAAGGTCGCAAGATCGGAATAAATCCGCTTGACGCAGCCGATGCCGGTGAGCGGGTAGCTGCATGCGGCGACCACCTTGCTCTGACCGCTTTTGGTCAACAAATCCATCATGACCCAGGTTTGTTTGGCGCCTATGGCCAGGTCCATCGCGCCGCCCACTGCCGGAATCGCGTCTTTTTCGCCGGTATGCCAGTTGGCCAGATCGCCCGTGGCACTGACCTGGAAAGCACCCAGCACGCAAATGTCCAGATGGCCGCCGCGCATCATCGCAAAACTGTCGGCATGGTGAAAAAACGCGCCGCCTTTGTGCAACGTGACCGGTTGTTTGCCGGCATTGATCAGGTCGTAGTCCTCGGCGCCTGCCGCCGGTGCCGGACCCATTCCCAGAATCCCGTTTTCGCTATGCAGTACCACCTCGCGGCTGGCCGGTATGTGGTTGGCCACCAGTGTCGGCATGCCTATGCCCAGGTTGACATAAGCCCCCTCGCCGATATCCTGCGCAACCCGCGCGGCGAGTTGGTCTTTGGTGCGTTTTTGATATGCCATGTCGATGCTCCCGCGCAAAAATTAGCCTTTCGCCCTGATGCCGCCGGACTGTGTCGCCACGCGCATTATCCGGACGATCCGATTCACGAAAATACCCGGCGTAACGACATGCTCCGGGTCGAGGCCGCCCAATTCCACGATCTCGTGCACGCTGGCCACCGTCAGCTTGCACGCGGTCGCCATGACGGGGCCGAAGTTGCGCGCCGCCATACGGTAGGTCAGGTTGCCCCAGCGGTCGCCGCGTTCGGCTTTGATCAGAGCCAGGTCGCCGTACAACGGGTATTCCAGCACGTAGTGTTTGCCGTCGATCTCGCGCGTTTCCCGGGGCGACCCGCCGCCGTTTTTCGCCAGATCGGTGCCATACCCGGTGGGTGTGAAAAAAGCCCCTATTCCGGCACCGGCCGCACGGATGCGCTCGGTCAGATTACCCTGCGGAACCAGCTCCAGTTCGATCTTGCCACTGCGGTACAGCGCGTCGAAAACATGCGAGTCGGCCTGACGCGGAAAGCTGCAAATAATCTTGCGCACACGGCCGGCCTTCAGCAACGCGGCCAGACCGTGGTCCCCATTGCCGGCATTGTTGTTGATGATGGTCAGGTCCTTGGCACCTTGCCGCATCAGGCC
>JANYBQ010000485.1 GCA_025360705.1 Betaproteobacteria bacterium
CCAGTTCTTCAGGTCGATTTCCTGGTGCGCGATATTGACGTCGCCACACAGGATAAGTTCACGTTGTCCCATCAGCTTTATCAGGTAGGGGTAGAACAGCGCGAGAAAACGGAACTTGGCCAACTGGCGTTCCTCGCCCGAGGAGCCGCTCGGAAAGTAGCAGCTGATGAGGGACAGCTTGCGCGCCGGTGTGTCGAAGCGCAACTCCAGATAACGCCCCTCGGCGTCGAACTCGGGCGACCCGAAGCCGATCACCACGTCGCTGGGCTCATGGCGCGAATACACCCCGACCCCGGCATATCCTTTTTTCTGCGCGAAATGAAAGTGGCCCTTGAGCTGCGCCAATGCTTCGAACTTGCTGGCCACATCGGCTGCCTGGGCCTTGACTTCCTGCACGCAAATACAATCGGGCCGTGTCTGCGCGAGCCAGGCCTCAAGCCCTTTGCTGGTGGCGGAGCGGATGCCGTTGAGGTTCAGGCTGGTCAATTTAAACAAGGGGGTCTCCATGTCGGATGTGGCGGGTGAGAAGGCGGGTCCGACTGCCGGGCAAGGCCGGGTGCCGGACCCGCTGGCGCAGGACTTCGTGCAGTTCTCGGTCGATTGTGGCGTGCTGCGGTTCGGCGAGTTCAAGACCAAGGCCGGCCGCATGAGCCCCTACTTTTTCAACGCCGGGCTGTTCGACGACGGCGCCAAGCTTGGCCGGCTGGCGCAATTTTATGCCCGACGCCTGCTCGCCAGCGAGCTTGAATTCGACATGATTTTCGGTCCCGCTTACAAAGGCATACCGTTGGGCGCGGTGTTGTCGGTAGAGCTGGCCCGCCATGGGCGCAACTTGCCATTTGCCTACAACCGCAAGGAAGCCAAGGACCACGGTGAAGGCGGCACGCTGGTCGGTGCGCCACTCAAGGGCCGGGTGCTGATCGTGGACGACGTGATGTCGGCCGGAACCGCCGTACGTGAGTCGATAAGCATCATCCACGCGGCCGGTGCGATTCCCCATGCCGTGGTGATTGCACTGGATCGGCAGGAAAAAGCGACCGAGAGCGGTGCCGACAGCGATCGCAGCGCAGTGCAATACGTGCGCCGCGAATTGGGACTGCATGTTTACAGCATTGCGAAACTGTCCGATTTGTTGCAGTATCTGGCCCTTCAAAGCAACACAGGCTTGGCCGAGGACCATCGGCGCGTGATCGCCTACCGGAACCGGTACGGTGTGGACGACGGTCCTGCATGAGCGCGCCAAGGGGAGACACATCGATGCGGGGTTGGACATGTATGCCGCGGGGCGTGCTGCTGATGGGAGGGGTCCTTGTGTTCGGGCACGTCGTGGCGCTGGCTCAGAGCGCGGAGCCGCAGACCGGTATCTACAGCTGCGTGGATGCCAAAGGCCGCAAATTGACGTCGGACCGTCCGATTCCGGAGTGTGTGGACCGCGAGCAACGGATGCTCAATCCCAGCGGAACTGTCCGGGCCCGTTTGGCCCCGACGCTGACACTGCAGGAGCGCGCCGACGCCGAGGCGAAAGAAAAGCAGGAGGCCGAAGCACGCGCTCAGCTAGTCGAGGAGCGGCGCCGCGACCGTGCGTTGCTGCTGCGCTACCCGTCCAGGGAGGTTCATGACAATGAACGCGCCGTGGCGCTGGCCCAGGCTGCCGTGGTGACGCAGGCAGCCAATAAGCGGGTTGAAGATTTGCTGCTGGACCGCCGCAAGGTGGATGCGGAGATGGAGTTCTATAAAAAAAATCCGGGCAAGGCGCCGCAGGCGCTGCGCCGCCAGATCGACGACATCGCCCAGAGCATCGCAGTGCAAAAGCGTTTTATCGGCGAACAGGACAATGAGACGCGCCGGATCAATACGCGCTTTGACGAAGAGCTGGCGCGGTTGAAGCAACTCTGGCTTGCGCAGGCGCGCTTGACGCCGGCAGCCGGGAATGCAAAAAGAATCCCCTAGTTCCGGCCGACCGGTTCTGCGTGACATAGTCCTGGTGGGCGGCGGGCATAGCCATGCGGTCGTGCTGCGGAACTTTGGCATGCACCCGATGCCCGGTGTGCGCCTGACGCTAATCTGCAGCGACGTGGTTACGCCCTACTCCGGCATGTTGCCGGGTTATGTGGCCGGCCACTACAGTTTCGACGATGTCCATATCGACCTGGGCCGGCTTGCCATGTTCGCGGGCGCACGATTTATCAACGCCGAGGTTACCGGCATCGACCGCGCTGAGCGCACCGTCGTCATGCGTGGGCGGCCACCCATACGCTATGACCGCCTGTCGATCAACATCGGTTCGACCCCCCAATGGAACCAGGTACCGGGAGCGCGAGAACACGCGGTGCCCGTCAAACCGATTTTCCAGTTCAACCAGCGCTGGCTAGGGTTGCTGGAGCGTGTGCGCCGGAAAGCCGGCGGCACCACCATTGCAGTGGTGGGCGCGGGCGCGGGCGGCGTGGAACTGACGTTGGCGATGCAGTACCGGCTGCGTAACGAGCTGCGACTGCTCGGCCGTGATCCGGACGAATTGTTGCTGCACCTGGTGAGCGCCAGCGCTACTGTCCTGCCCACCCACAACTCTGGGGTGCGGCGCCGTTTTGAAGCCGTGTTGCAGGCGCGCGGGGTGCAGGTGCATTGCAATGCGGCGGTCGAAGAAGTTACGGGTGGCCGGCTGCGTACCGCGCAAGGGCACTGGGTGGACGCCGACGAGATTGTCTGGGTCACGCAAGCGGGAGCTGCCGCCTGGCTGCGCGATACCGGGCTGGCGCTGGACGATACAGGTTTCATCCTGGTAAACGACTGTCTGCAATCGATTGCCGACCGGCTTGTTTTTGCGGCTGGCGACGTTGCCAGCATGCAGAGCCACAGGCTGGAAAAGGCCGGTGTATTTGCCGTGCGCATGGGCCGCCCGTTGGCGAACAATTTGCGCCGGTCGGTGGCCGCGCGGGCGCTTGCGCCCTACCAGCCGCAACGGCATTGGCTGGCATTGATCAGCACCGGCGACCGGTACGCGGTGGCATCGCGTGGCGCCGTCGGTTTTGCGGGCCGGTGGGTGTGGCGTTGGAAAGACTGGATAGACCGGCGCTTCATGCGTCGCCATAGCGAATTTGCGCCGCTCAAAGCGATGGCCACGCCTGGCATAAAAAATATGGCGTTGCCTCTCACGCAGGAGGAATCGATGCAGGCGATCTCCGCCGATGCGATGCGCTGTGACGGTTGCGGCGCCAAGGTGGGCGCAACGCTGTTGTCGCGTGCCCTGAGTCAACTCCAGCCAGTGCAGAGCGACGCTGTGTTGATCGGCCTGCATGCGCCCGACGATGCCGCCGTTGTGCGGGTGCCACCGGGCAAGGCCATGGTGCATACGGTGGATTTCTTTCGGGCCTTTATCGACGACCCCTATCTGTTTGGAAAGATCGCCGCCAATCACGCGCTCGGCGACATTTTTGCGATGGGTGCCGAGGCCCAGAGCGCCACCGCTATCGCCACCGTCCCGCCGGGGCTGGACGACAAAGTCGAAGAGTTACTGGCGCAAATGATGGCCGGTGCCGTCGCGGTACTCAACGACGCGGGCTGCGCTCTGGTGGGCGGCCACACCGGTGAGGGCCGCGAACTCGCGCTGGGGTTCGCGATCAACGGCCTGGTCGATGAAGACTTGCACGGCGTGATGCGCAAAGGCGGCATGCGTCCCGCGGATGTGCTGATCCTGACGAAGCCGCTGGGCACCGGTACCTTGTTCGCGGCCCAAACGCGCCTGGCCGCACGCGGGCGCTGGGTTCAGGACGCCTTGTCGTCGATGCAGATATCGAGCCGGCTGGCAAGCCAATGCCTGCGCGCGTTTGGCGCGACCGCCTGTACCGATGTGACCGGGTTTGGCCTGCTGGGCCATTTGGCGGAGATGACGCGGCCGTCGGTGGTGGATGCGCGAATCCAGCTGTCCGCGTTGCCGCTGCTCGATGGCGCGCTGGAGTGTGTCGCGGCCGGCATTGTCAGTTCGCTGCAGAGCGCCAACATGCAGATCTGCCGGGCTGTGCGCAACCAGAACAAATTTGTGCAGCACCCGCGTTACCCACTGCTATTCGACCCGCAGACGGCCGGCGGTCTGCTGGCCAGTGTGCCGCTGCACAATGCCGATGCGTGTGTTGCCGCGTTGCGCGGTCTTGGTTATGTACACGCCGCCGTTATCGGCCAGGTATTGCTGCGCAGCGATGCACTTGCGCCGATCGAATTGGTCGAGTAATTCCGTTTGCCCAAGGTTTGCCCAGTGCGCACGAAGGCGTTCACCCTTTGACAAGCGCTTCTCAAGCGCGAATTTCCGCGCCGCGTGTATTTACATAGAGCGAATACAGCGAGTGGCTGCTGGCCATGAAAACCCGGTTGTTGTCGATGCCGCCAAAACACAAATTGGCGCAGCGCTCAGGCAGGCGGATGTGCCCGATGGCGTTGCCTTGTGGATTGAACACCATCACGCCGTCCAGCTGCGCCGGGTCGGCGTTCGGCGAGCCGTTGCTGCCCCAGCCGGCCCATATATTGCCGTCCACATCGCACTTGATGCCGTCAATGGCTCCCGGGCCATTCGCGTCGATGAGCAGCGTCTTGTTGGACAGGCCACCCTCCACGCCGACGTTATAAGACCAGATTTTTCGGCTCGGTTCGGCCCGGCTCTCGACCACATGCAACTTCGTCTCGTCGGGCGAAAAACACAGGCCATTGGGTCCCGCGAGGTCGTCAAGTACCTGCGTGACCTGGCCGGTAACACCATCGACGCGGTAGACCGCGCTTGGCAATTCCTGCTGTGCGATACGGCCTTCGTAATCGTTGGTGAGCTGGAACGGCGGGTCGGTGAACCAGATCGCGCCGTTCGACTGGCACACGATGTCGTTGGGCGAGTTGAAACGCTTGCCGTCGAAGCCGTCGGCAAGCGTCACGACACGGCCGCTATGTTCGGTACGGCTGATGCGGCGTGTAACGGCGCCTTCGCAGGTGACGAGACGACCCTGCATGTCGCGGGTATTCCCGTTGGCGTAGTTCGATGGTTCGCGGAAGATTGACGTGGCGCCCGTGGCCTCGTCCCAGCGCACGAGGCGGTTGTTGGCGATGTCGCTGGCCAGCAGATAACGTCCATCCCCGATCCACACCGGCCCCTCCATCCAGCGAAAGCCGGTAGCCAGGCGCTCGACGCTGGCAGCGAACAACCGGTACTTGAGAAAAGACGGGTCCAGCACTACCACCGAAGGGTCGGGATAACGCGGCGACGGCGTCCATGGCGCGGCGCCTGAAGCCTCCAGCATTCCACTCATGGCGCGAGTTTTTTGCGCAACAGATCGTTGACCTGTTGCGGGTTGGCCTTGCCTTTGCTGGCCTTCATGATCTGGCCCACCAGCGCGTTGAACGCCTTGTCCTTGCCGGCCTTGATCTGGGCTACGTTGTCGGCATTGGAGACGATCACATCGTCGATGATTTTCTCGAGAGCGCCGGAGTCGTTCATAAGGCCAAGATTCTTTTCTTGCACGATCCGCTCAAGGGCGGAAAATGCCGCCACAAGCTCACCAAATTGCTGGCGCCCGGCAGACCAGAACTCTTTAAAGACAGCCTTCGCGCCGCTGGTAGACAAGAGCCCCTTCTTCACCGCAGTAATGATTGAGGCCAACTGCATCGAGTCAACGTGTGAATGCTCAATGCCAACGTCAGCATTGTTAAGCGCCGCACTTAGCTCTCCCAGAATCCAGTTCGTAGAAAGCTTTGGCTCGCCAGACGCCTGTGCGCAAGCCTCGAAGTAGGCGGCCATGGCCTTGCTCTGGGTGAGCGCGGCAGCATCGTATTCCGGCAGCCCGTAGTCCGCCACAAACCGCGCTGCCATCACGCGAGGCAGTTCGGTCATCGCATCGCGAACCTGCTCAACCCACGCATCCCCAATCACCAGCGGCGGCAAATCGGGATCCGGGAAATAGCGGTAATCCGCCGCGTCTTCCTTGGTGCGCATAGCCCGCGTTTCCCCGGTGCCCGGGTTGAACAACACGGTCGCTTGCTGGATAGCCCGGCCCTCCTCGATCTCGCCGATCTGCCAGCGCACCTCGTAGTCGATCGCCTGCTGCATGAACTTGAAGCTGTTGAGGTTCTTGATCTCGCG
>JANYBQ010000514.1 GCA_025360705.1 Betaproteobacteria bacterium
CAGGGCACCTACCGTGCCAATGAAAGCGATTTGCAGAGCATCAAGCTGCGCCAGCGCGTTGCCGTCAATATGGAAAATCGCAGCACGCGTTCCACCATGGTAGGTATTGACGTGGCGATGCCGGTGGCGCTAGCGCCGACCGGCATGACGGGCATGCAACGGTCGAACGCCAACCATGCGCGCAGGATCAGGCCGGTGGGGCGCTCGGCGCAGCGGCATAAAGGAAGGAGGCCGAAGGCCGGGGGGACAGCCGCGGAGTTGAGTGCGCCGCCGGCCTGATCCCGTGAAACATTGACCCCCAATGCATGAACAGCGCATCCAACGGACGCTCAACGCAGGAAGTCCTTGGCCCATGTCGTATGGCGCTCGGCGCCGCTGAGACGCTTGACCAGCTCCTGCGGATTCTCGTCGGGTGCGGTTTCGCCACCGCGCAGCAGTGAAAGATTGGCGTAAAGCGCCTTGATCGCCTGGTAGAACGCGGCGTGGCCCTGCAGGCACATACGCACCTTGCGTTGCGCTAGATCTGTCAGCTCAAGCCCCGGAACGGCGCTGCCCAATATCAAGGGAACTGTCGCCCCGGCGGCGAGGGCGTCCAGGTCGCCCGGGTCTTGCAGTCCCGTGATAAACAGCGCGTCGATACCGGCCGATTCCAGCGCCGCCTGACGCGCCAGCAGATCCGCGCGGTCGGCTGCCAGCGCGGCGTGGGTGCGGCCGATGACAACCAATGCCGGGTCGGTTCGCGCGTTGACCGCGGCACGCAGTTTTCCGGCGACTTCTCGTAGCGTGATCAGTTGCGCGCCCGCGCCCGCACCGAACGCGGCCGGCAACAAGGTATCTTCTATGGTCAGCGCGGCGATACCGGCTGCTTCGAGGTCTATCACGGTTCGCCGCGTATTGAGCGCGTTGCCGTACCCGTGGTCGCCATCCACCAGCAACGGCAAATTGCTGGCGCGGCAGATACGCCGGGCCTGTTCTGCCAACTCCGTCATTGTCAGCAGCGCGATGTCGGGCGCACCGAGCACGCACAAGGATGCAATCGATCCTGCCAGAATGCCGGCCGGATAACCGAGCGCTTGCGCCGCAAGCGCCGACAGCGGGTCGAACGCCGTTGCCGGGCGGACGCAAACACTGCCTTCGAGCAGTTGCCGGAATGCCTTGCGTTTATCGGTCGCCGTGACGTCGGAAACCGGGGCAGCGTTAACGCCGCGAGTTGAAGCTGCTGCGGATTTTGTCGTCATGGGGCCCCTCCGTTCTGGTTGCAATGTGTTCCTGTGTGCCGGAGTCACACATTTTTCACGTCTTTGGCGACTCGTCGGGAACGCGATATTGAAGCACTTCCGGGTAACGCATGCGCGCTTCCATTCGGGTCCGGGTTGGCGTCAACATTCTGGTGCCGCGCGTATCATCCCCGAAAGGGCGCGACGGCTCCCACGCACGCCACAAAACAAGGGATTGAACGCCAAATGATCGAGTTCTTCTTCGACTGCTCCAGCCCCTGGACCTACCTGGCATTTCACAACATAGAACCGCTGGCGGCGGAGTTGAACGAAGTTGTGGTGTGGCGGCCGATTCTGGTCGGCGGTATTTTCAACAGCATCAATCCGAGCGTCTATGCCAGCCGTGACCACCCGGTGCCGGCCAAGCAGAATTATCTTGTCAAGGACATTCAGGACTGGGCTCGAATAGCCAACTTGAAGATCCTCATGCCGCCACGCATTTTTCCGGTCAACAGCGTCAAAGCGATGCGTGGCTGCATCTGGCTCGCGTCGCCTCCAGAGATGCAGCGCTTTGCAGGCGCTGTGTTCGAAGCTTATTGGGCACGCGAAGAAGACATTGCGGACGACGCCGTGTTGGCGCAAATTTGCCGCTATTGCGGTCTTGATGCCGACGCTTTTCTTTCCGGCATCCGCCAGCCTGCCATCAAGGATCAGCTCAAGGCCAATACCGACGAGTTGATCCGCCGCGGCGGCTTCGGCTCGCCCACCATGTTTGTCGGGGACGACATGTATTTTGGCAACGACCGCCTGTCCTTGGTGCGCCACGCCTTGCTTAGCGACCGTTGAAGCAGTTACCACACGGCGGCGGCAATAGAGCATCGGTGCTCTAAGGAAGTATAAAATAATAACATGAACTTTATAAGCTCGGTGAAATGACGTGAGTTCCACTCACCATGGAAGTCGTCGCGGGCAATCCGGATCGCCGCGAACTCTGATGACAATCGTGATTTTCTCCATACCCAATTATCCCACAGGATTATGGGTTTGTCAAGTTACACGTCACCCGCTACTGTTACGAACATATGTTCGCTTTTTCCGTTAAACGGCCCACCCTGCCCACTGACGTCGTGGCCA
>JANYBQ010000536.1 GCA_025360705.1 Betaproteobacteria bacterium
CAGGTATTCGATGATGACATCGCCTTCAGCCAGATCGCTCAGAGCGAAAACGCCTTTTCCATGGATACCGGAGCGGCGGATTTGAATGCGGCGCCGATCGCCCAATGGCACTTTTTTGGACCCGTCTGAAAAATTTGGTAATGTGAACTCGTATGGGCGCGCGTGGGTGCGCGCCTGCGTGTGAGCACCCGCGCACACGCGAGACCCATGGATTGTAGTCAGATGAAAACACTTGTAATTGCCGAAAAACCTTCCGTTGCCCAAGACATCGAGCGTGCACTCACGCCGGTTGCCGGCAAGTTCGAAAAACTCGAGGAACATTTCGAGAACGAGAAATACGTGGTGACCAGCGCTGTGGGCCACCTGCTGGAAATTCAGGCGCCGGAGGAGTTCGACGTCAAGCGCGGCAAGTGGAGCTTTGCGCATTTGCCGGTCATTCCACCGCACTTCGACCTAAAGCCGATGGACAAGACCAAGACGCGGCTAAATGCGATCGTCAGATTGGCCAAACGCAAGGACGTGAGCGCCTTTATCAACGCCTGCGACGCGGGCCGGGAGGGCGAGCTGATCTTCCGGCTGATCCAGCAGTACAGCAAGTCCAAGCACCCGGTACAGCGCTTGTGGCTGCAATCCATGACGCCGCAGGCGATCCGCGACGGCTTCGGCTCGCTGCGCAGCGACAAACAGATGCTGCCGCTGGCCGATGCCGCGCGTTGCCGCTCCGAGGCCGACTGGCTGGTGGGAATTAACGGCACGCGCGCCATGACCGCGTTCAACTCGCGCGATGGCGGCTTTTTCCTGACCACGGTCGGGCGCGTGCAGACGCCGACGCTGTCGGTGGTGGTCGAGCGCGAAGAAAAGATTCGCAAGTTCGTCAGCCGCAACTATTGGGAAATACACGCCAGCTTTGCGGCCGAGGCCGGCGATTACCCGGGCAAATGGTTCGACCCTCAATGGAAAAAGGCGCTCGCGAATCAAGCCGCCGGCAATACCGACGAGCCGGATGCCGAACTGCGCGCCGACCGTGTCTGGTCCGCCGTCGAGGCTCGGGCCATTGCCGAGGCCGTGCGCGGCAAGACCGCCACCGTCACCGAAGAAAGCAAACCCACCACGCAAGCCAGCCCGCTGCTGTTCGACCTGACATCGCTGCAACGCGAGGCCAACGGCAAGTTCGGCTACAGCGCCAAGACTACGTTGTCGATCGCACAAAGCCTGTATGAGCGCCACAAGGCCTTGACCTACCCGCGTACCGACTCGCGCGCCTTGCCGGAAGACTATTTGCCGGTGGTAAAGCAGACCTTTGAAATGCTGGCAGCAAGCCCGATGAAACACCTGGCGCCGCATGCGGCCACTGCGCTCAAGGGCAATTACATCAAACCCAGCAAACGCATCTTCGACAACTCCAAGGTCAGCGATCACTTCGCGATCATCCCTACATTGCAGGCGCCACATGGCTTGAGCGAAGCCGAGCAAAAGGTCTATGACCTGGTGGTGCGTCGCTTCATGGCGGTATTTTTTCCCAGCGCCGAATACCAGGTCACGACACGTATCAGCACTGTTGCCCCCACGCTTGGCGCTTCGCGTACTGCGCTGCCCCCCGCGGGGGCCGTTCCGCGCTTGGGGCGGCCCGGCGCTGCGGATGCGACCAGCCACAGCTTCAAGACCGAAGGCAAAGTGCTGGTCCGGCCTGGCTGGCTGGCGATCTATGGCAAAGAGGCGCAGGACGAAGCCAAGGATGGCGATGAAAAGAGCTCCGCCATGCTGGTGCCAGTGAAATCAGGCGAGAAAGTGGGCGTGGCTTCGGTCGAGCCCAAAGGACTGCAAACCCGGCCGCCGGCGCGTTACTCGGAAGCCACCTTATTGGGTGCCATGGAGGGCGCCGGCAAGACCGTGGAGGACGAGGACCTGCGCGCCGCGATGCACGAAAAAGGCTTAGGCACCCCGGCCACGCGCTCCAGCATCATTGAGGGCCTGATCAACGAAAAGTACATGTTGCGCGAGGGCCGCGAACTGATCCCGACCGCCAAGGCGTTCCAACTCATGACGCTGTTGCGCGGCCTGGGCGTGGAAGAACTGTCCAAAGCTGAGCTGACCGGCGAGTGGGAATACAAACTCGCGCAAATGGAACACGGTAAATTGAGCCGCGCGTCCTTCATGTCCGAGATCGCGGCCATGACCGAACGCATGGTCAAGAAGGCCAAGGAATACGACCGCGACACCATTCCGGGCGACTACGCCACTTTGCAGGCGCCTTGTCCCAATTGCGGCGGCGTAGTGAAGGAAAACTACCGGCGTTACACCTGTACCGGCCAACCCGGCGCTGCGCAAGGCTGCGGCTTTTCGTTCGGCAAGACGCCTGCGGGGCGCACCTTTGAAGTAGCCGAGGTGGAGCAATTTCTGCGCCACAGGAAGATTGGGCCGCTGGAAGGTTTCCGCTCTAAGGCCGGTTGGCCATTCACCGCCGAAATGGTAATCAAGTTCGACGAAGAAACGAAGAACTACAAACTCGAGTTCGATTTTGGAGACGACAGAAAGGGCGAGGAAAGCGGGGAGTTGATCGATTTTTCGAGCCAGGAATCGCTCGGCGTTTGCCCTAAGTGCGGCGCGCGCGTGTTTGAACACGGTAAAAACTATGTTTGCGAAAAGTCAGTACCTACCCTCGCGCAACCGAAGCCGACCTGCGACTTCAAAACTGGACAAATCATCCTGCAGCAACCCGTGACACGCGAACAGATCGTCAAGTTGCTGGCCACCGGCAAAACCGATCTGCTGGACAAGTTCGTGTCGATGCGCACCCGGCGCGCTTTCAAGGCCATGCTGGCCTGGGACGCAGAAGCGGGCAAGGTCGGGTTTGAATTTGCGCCGTCCAAGTTCCCGCCGCGAAAAACAGCAGCAAATAACTCGGGAGCAATAGTTGTCAAAACTGCCGCTGGCAAGCCGGGAGTTGCTGCGGCCAAGTCCGGCAAACCACCCTTCAGGGCGCCGGCTAAAGCGCTCACTAAATCAACTGCGAAAAAAGCCCCCGCCAAAAAGGCCGCCGCGAAAAACAGCAACGCTCCGACCACCACCAAGGCACCCAAAGTCGGAACCTTGCGGCCCAGCGCGGATCTTGCCGCGGTCATCGGTGAAGGCCTGGTCGCACGCACCGAAGTGGTCAAAAAAATGTGGGATTACATCAAGGCCAATGGATTGCAGGATGCGACCAACAAACGCGCCATCAATTCGGACGCCAAACTGCTCAAGGTGTTTGGCAAGCCGCAGGTGACGATGTTCGAACTGGCTGGCCTGATAGGCAAACATCTTTCTTGACGTGTAATTGCCCGTCCCCCGAACCCGTCGTTGGGACCTGCCGTGGTTAAAAACAGGTCTGCCTCAGCGCAACGACAGGGCGGGAAACGGAAAATTTCAATCGTGCAGCAGCAAGGTGGGCCACCCGCGTTCGGCCGCGACCATTGCCAGCCGCGGGTCCGGATTGACGGCTATTGCGTGATCGACGGCTTCCAGCAAAGGCTGATCGTTGATCGAGTCGCTGTACCCGGTGCTGTCGAACTGCTCGAAGCGCTGCCCGCGTGACTGGAGCCAGCCGTGCAGACGCGCCAACTTGCCGGCGCGCATGTTGAGCACACCGGTCGTCGCTCCGCTGAACACGCCATCGACCAGCTCCGGTTCGGTCGCAATCAGGTGTTCAATCTGGAAGTGAATCGCGGTCAGTTCGGTGATGAAACGGTTGGTGGCCGTTGTCATGACCACCAGGTCGCCCGCGTTGCGGTGTCGGTTGACGAGCGTGACGGCGGCGAGCGGAATACGCGGCAATATTTCCCGGATAAGAAACTGCTGGCGTAACGGCTCCCATTGCTGCGGTGTGCGCCCCGCCAGCGTGGAAACATAGAAATCGGCGAACACGACCGCGTCCACCGTGCCAGCTTTGTACTGCGCCTCGATATCGGCATTACGTTGCGCAAAACCGCCGTCAAGAACGCCTTTGGCGATCAGGAAGTCGCACCACAAAACATCGCTATCACCGCTCAGCAACGTGTGGTCCAGATCGAAAAGCGTGAGTTTGCCCCCACGCTTGTCACTTCGTGTACTACGCTGCCTCCCGAGGGGGCCTTCGCGCCTTGGGGCGGCCCGGCGGCGCTCAAGCTTCACACGTGACGCAGATGCCAGGCTTTGGGCCGGGTAAATGTCTGGATACCGTAGGTGGATAACGTCAGCCCGACGCCGGAGTCGCCGTAACCGCTCCAGGGCAGGCGCGGGCTTACGCGGTCGCAGCAGTTCCAGTACAGGCTACCGGCATTGATTTGCGACAACACCCGTTGTGCGCGCGCCTGATCGGGCGTGAAGACACCGGCCGTGAGGCCGTAACGCGTGTCGTTCATTAGGTGCACGGCCTCGATGTCGCCCGACACCTTCTGAATACCGATGATGGGACCAAAACTTTCTTCGCGCATCAGTTCCATGTCGTGAGTCACGTTGCTGAACACGGTGGGCTGGTACCAGTTGCCCGGGCCCGGCAGGCGTGCACCGCCGACCAGCAGGGTGGCTCCCTTGGCTTTGGCGTCGGCCGCCTGGCGGTCCAGCACGTCGAGTTGTGGCGCGCGCGTGATGGCGCCTATGTACGTGTCTTCCGATGCGGGGTCACCCAGCTTGAAGCCGCGCACCGTTTCGACAAAAGCGGCGACGAACGCGTCATGAATTTTTTCATGCACGTAGATGCGCTCGACCGAGCAACAGCTCTGGCCGGTGTTGTACATGGCGCCGTCGGCGAGCGACTCGGCTGCCAGCTTGGGGTCGGCGTCTTCGCAGACATAGGTCGGGTCCTTGCCGCCCAGCTCGAGTTGCAGCTTCACCATACGCGGGCCCAGCGCCTGCGTGATCTTGGCGCCGGTGGCGTACGAGCCGGTAAAAAACAGCCCATCGATCTGCTGCGCCTGCAAGGCTTCGCCCACCGCGGCGCCGCCCACCAGCGCGATGAAAACATCTTCCGGAATGCCGGCGAAATGCAGCAGGCGCGCAATCGCCAGGCCGGTCATGGTGGCGTATTCGGATGGCTTGTACAACACCGTATTACCGGTCAGCAGCGCGGGCACGAACACATTGCCGCCGACGAACCAGGGGTAGTTCCAGGCCGAGATATTGGCCACGACGCCCAGTGGCACATGCTGGATTTGTTCAGTCATGCCACCTTCGTCGAACACCGTCTGGGTGGCCACCGCGTCTTCGGCTTCCTTCAGAAAGAAGTCGATGCGCCCGAGCAGTCCGTTGAGTTCATTGCGCGACATCTTGATCGGTTTGCCGGTCTCAGCCGTCATGGTGGCGGCCAATGAGTCGAGCTGAGCCACGATGGCGTCACGAAACCGGCTGATGCAGTCCTTGCGATGCGCCATCGGCACAGCAGCCCAACGTGGTTGCGCCATGCGGGCGGCGGCCGCTTTGATGGCGACCGATACCGCGTCATCGGCCGGTACCTGCGTGATCAATGCGCCGGTGGCGGGGTTATAGATGGAAAGTCGATTCATGGGATGTGTCGGGTGAGAGGGGTTCTTGCCGCGCGCGCGGCGTCCAGAAAGTCGTTGAGAACCGGCGTGTCGTCCAGCGTGCCCAAGTCTGCCTTGTGAAATTCCGGATGCCATTGCACGGCGGCGATCCAGGCCGGCCCGCTGTGGCGGATAGCTTCGATCATGCCGTCGGCCGGGCATCGTGCCTCGACGACGAAATCCGGCGCCAGATCCTTGACCCCTTGATGGTGAACGCTGTTGATCCGGCTGCTCGTAGCGCCGGACAACAAGGCGCCCAATTTCGTGTCGGGTAACACTTCGACCTCGTGAAAATTCAGATCATAAGCAACCGCGTCGCGATGCGTCAGCGACTGCGGCCGCTGGGTTGCGATGTCCTGGTACAAACTGCCACCGAAGGCCACGTTTATCAGTTGCAAACCGCGGCAGATGCCGAACACCGGTTTGCCGGCCGCGACGAACGCGCGCGCGAGCGCGATTTCGTACTCGTCGCGGTTGCGGTCGCCGCTCCAGCGTTCGTTCAAAGGGGTTTCGCCGTAACTGCCGGGCCAGACGTCCGAGCCGCCGTGCAGCACCAGTCCGTCCAGCCATTCGGCATAGTCCGCGAAATCCACATCGCCGCGCGCGGTGTCACCCAGCGGCGACGGAATCATGACCGGCAATGCACCGCCCGACATGACCCAGTGCGACACCGACTGTTCGACGTACTGCAGGGTCTTGATAGCAAACACGCTGCGGCTCGAATCCGGATAAAAAAAGCAGGCGCTGACGCCGATCTTCAAACGGTCTTTCATCTCACTCCAAAGGCCTTTCAACTTGAAACGCATCCTGTAAAAACAGTGTGAACAGGCGCTGGCTCACATCGCTGCCTTGAACAGGGCCTCGAAATCAGCGGCCGTACAGGGGCGCGGATTGGTCTGATGGCAGATGTCGGCGGTGGCGATTTCCACCAGTCGCCGCAGATGCTCCGGCTTGACGCCATGCGCCGACAAGCGCCCGGTGATGCCAACGCTGGCTTTGAGCTGCTGAAGCCAAGGCACGAACACCTTGCCGCCACCCGCCACGCCGCAGACATGCGCCAGTTCGTCGAACTTCTTGGGCACCGCTTCATAGTTCCACGCCAGCACGGTGTCTATCATCAAGGCGTTGGCCAGGCCGTGGTGCAGGTCGCACACGGCGCCAAGCGCGTGTGCGCAGGAATGCACCGCGCCCAGGTCTTTCTGGAACGCGATCGCGCCCATCATCGACGACATCATCATGTCGGAGCGGGCCTGCAGGTTGTTCGGCTCCCGGACCGCCGTGAGCAAGGCGCGGGCCGCGATACGCGTGCCTTCCAGCGCGATGCCGTCACACAGCGGGTGATACGCCGGCGACAGGTAACTTTCGACGTTGTGCGTGAGTGCGTCCATACCGGTGGCCGCCGTAACGTGCGCGGGCAAACCAAAAGTCAATTCGGGGTCGGCAAAAACGGTTTTCGCGAGAATTTTGGCGCTGAACACCACGCGCTTGAGGTGGGTATCGTTTTCGCTCACCACGCTGGAGCGGCCGACTTCGGAGCCGGTACCGGAGGTGGTTGGCAAGGCTACAAAATACGGTAACTCCTTGACGATGGGACGCACATTCGGATGGTCCCAGACGTATTCGAGGATATCGCCGTCGTGCGTGGCCGCCAGGCCCACAATCTTGGCTACGTCCAGCGCCGCACCACCGCCGAAACCAATCACGCAATCGGCGTTGTGCGCCTTGTACGCTGCTGCGCCATCCATCACCTGGCTACAGGTCGGATTGCCGAACACGCCCGAAAAAACCGCCACGTCCAGCCCGGCCAGATGGGTCCTGAATTCCGCGAGAACGGGCAGCGCACCGAGCGCCCTGTCGGTCACGATCAGCGGCCGTTTGCAGCTTTGTTCGAGCAGGTGCGGGCCGACCAGTTTGCGCGCGCCGGCGCCAAATTTGATCGGGGTGGGAAAGGCGAAGCTGGTAATAGCCATGGTTTGGATTTTTCTTAAATGATCTCGAAATAACGTTTCAGTTCCCAGTCGGTGACACCGTCGAGCCACTGGCGCCATTCCCAGTCGCGGGTGGCGGCGAAGTGGTCGACAAAACCGTCGCCCAACCAGTCGCGGGCAATCCGAGATTGCTCGAATATGCGGGTGGTCTCGATCAGGGTACGCGGAGCGCGAGCTACATTCTCGGCGCCCACATTAGTGCCGGTAATGGGGGGCGTTGTCAGCTTCAGGCCTTTCTCCACGCCGTCGAGACCGGCGGCAATCACCGCCGCCATCGCCAGGTAGGGGTTGACGTCGGCGCCCGGACAGCGCGTCTCCAGCCGGGTCGCCTTGGGGCTGCCGGCGATCACGCGGAAACTTGCGGTGCGGTTGTCGATGCCCCAGGTCGGTTTGACCGGGGCCCAGAAGCCGTCCACCAGCCGTTTATAGCTATTGATGGTGGGCCAGATCATGGGCGCGAAGTCCATCATGCAGGCGACCTGCCCGGCCAGATAACTCTCGAACAGCTTGCTCATCTTGCGCGGGCTCTTGGCATCGAAGAACAGGTTCGATTTGCCGTCCGACAGGCTCTGGTGAATATGCCCGCTGCAACCGGGCAACTGCTGATTCGGCTTGGCCATGAAGCTGGGCATGATGCCGTAACCCGCGCCGATTTCCTTGGCGCCGGTCTTGAACAGGGTCGCGCGGTCGGCCTGTGCGAGCGCTTCGCTGAAACCGATGGCCGCCTCGTAGACGCCCGGACCGGTCTCGGTGTGCAGGCCCTCGATCGGCACATCGAAGGCCAGCATCTGGTCCATGATGGCGTTGAAAAAATCCTGGTTCCGGTTCATGCGCAGCAGCGAATAACCAAACATGCCCGGCGTGAGCTGCTGCGGATCGACGCCCTTCTTGGCGGCCCAGCTTTGCGGCGTCTCGAGAAAGTTGAACCACTCGAACTCCATGCCGGTCATGACCGTGAAGCCCATTTTTTTGGCGCGCGCCAGCACGCGCTTGAGCGCCTGGCGCGGGCACTGCGCATGGGCTGTGCCGTCGGCATTGACAAATTCACCCAGAAAAAACGGCACGTTCGAGTCCCAGGGCACATGGCGCGCGGTGTCCAGGTCCAGCCGCGCCAGCGCATCGGGAAAACCGTGTTGCCAGCCGGTTGTGGTGGTGTTGTCGTAGGTGCTGTCCATCATGTCCCAGCCCAGCACCACGTCGCAAAAGCCGAAGCCCCCCGCGGGATACGGCTCGGCTGCGCCCAGGAACTTGTCGCGATGCAAGTATTTGCCGCGCAGGACGCCGTCGATATCGCTGACCGCGACCTTTACCTTGGTCGCGGACGACTTCTGGATCGCGGCAACCGCCGGATGGACTTTGTCCGAATTTCTGGATGCACTGGCCATAAGGCTCCTTGGTTTTATATCAGGCGCGCATCGATCGCGTGGTGTGAGAACGGCTTGCCCAGCCCTGCGATTCTGACGCAAACCAAGACGGATTTTGGCCTTTTGCGGGCCCGGCAGTATCAACGTTGCGACCGCCAGCAACGCAGCCATCGCGACCAAAAAATGGTGGTCCCCAAATGCACGCGTCGGGCGCTTGAAGGCAAAGCGGTCAGGGCAAACTGGACAAATGGGCTTGCGCAGCCGTGGCTAGTTTTTCATCGAATGTGGCAAGCGGTGTTTTAAGTTCCGCTGCCAGCCAGAGATATGCTGCATCGTAGGCAGAGAGCTTGTAGCGCAAGGCGAGGCCAAGCACGGCCACGGGATCGACTTCGTGCAGTTCAACATTCATTGCCGCGAATTGCAGCAACCCATCGATTGCCACCTCCGGACGCCCGAGCTTGTGCTTTTTTGCGGCCACGCTGGCCATCTCAATTTGAAGCAGGTACGGCGCGTGAAGCGTCTTGTCATGGATGCGGTCGAAAGCCTGCTGTTGCCACGACTCATGGAACAGCAGCCCGGCCAAAGTACTGCAGTCCACAACCAACGGCGGCCAGACAAGATATTGCGGGGACGGCTCCGCGACGAAAAGCGTACGCGCCTGAGCCGTCATCGCGCATCCCTTTCGGCGCGAATTATGTCGACACCCAAGGGAACGTCGGTTATCGGATCGGGATATTTAGCCCGCATCTCCGCTGCGACCTGCTCCACGGTTTTCCATCCCCGCCGGGCGATGGGATGACCAAAGCGGTCGAACCCTACAGCAGTCCCGCGAAGCGCCAAGCTGCTGGTTGCGCCATGGCCGCCGATTGTCGTCACGGTTTCGTGTACCGCGACTTCGATGATGGCCATCAATTCGCCCTGTAGCGAGCGGTGGTTGCGCGCGGCACGTTGGCGCAGGGCCTCGGCCCATTGGTCGGGTACATCCTTCACTGAAATATTAGCCATAGTAGATCCAAAAAACATTCAATATCCATTTTGCATCCGTTACGCAGTCTCGTCAATCGTCGCTGCATTTGTCCGAGTGGACTTCCTGACCCATACGGCATCCGGTCATACTCGCGGCCATGGATTTGGCAGCATGACATTGACTTGGCCGGTGATGGCGGCGGTTCTGTGCGCCGCATTGCTGCATGCACTCTGGAACGCGCTGGTCAAGTCAAGCACCGACAAGGCATTCGATACCGCGCTGATTCACTTGCTGGGCTCCGTAGTGGCGATTCCGCTGGTCGCACTGGCGGGCTGGCCCGACCGGGCGGCCTGGCCTTTTATCGCGACTTCGTTGGTGATTCACATCGGTTACTACACCGCGTTGAGCGGTGCCTATAAACACGGCGACCTGGGGCTTACCTATCCCTTGATGCGCGGCACGGCGCCGCTGCTGGTGGCCTTGTCCGCCACAGTTACATTGGGCGAGACACTGTCGCCGCTGTCCTGGGTAGGGGTGCTGGGCATCAGTGCCGGCGTATTGACGTTGGGCCTGAGCCAACATGCATTCGACGCACCCAAGGCGGTCCAGTTCGCGCTGATAAACGCCGTCATCATCGCGACCTACACTGTGGTGGACGCACTGGGGGTAAGGGCGGGCGGCAACCCAATCCAGTACGTGACCGCGCTGTTCCTGCTCGATGGCTGGCCATTTGCGCTGGTAGTGTTCCTGCGCCGGCGTGCTGAAGCCGCACCGTATGTGCGCAAGCGCTGGCCGGTGGCGCTGATTGGTGCAATCGCCTCGCTGGGCTCGTACGGCATCGCCTTGTGGGCCATGACGCGTGCACCGGTAGCCACCGTCGCCGCGCTGCGCGAAACCTCGGTCTTGTTCGCCGCGCTGCTGGGTGTCTGGTTCCTGAAAGAAATCTTCACCACCCGGCGCCTGATCGGCACCTGCGCGATCGTGGGTGGCGTGATGGCACTGCGGCTGGGCTGATACGTCCGCAACTTGGCGGGCCATTTTTCCGCCGGGCCGCCCCAAGGAAAAAATGGCCCCCTCGGGGGCAGCGCAGTACACGCAGTGTTCTCGAAGAGCGGCGAAGCCACAAGCGTGGGGGTCTACATTGAAAGGAGTTCGCGATGGGTTTACCAGGCCATGCCGAGATTGTTATCGTCGGCGGCGGCATCGCCGGCTGCTCTACCGCGTACCACCTGGCCAAAGCCGGCAAGACCGACGTATTGCTGCTCGAACAAGGCAAACTTACGAGCGGCACCACCTGGCATGCGGCCGGGCTGGTGGGCCAGATGCGGCCGAATCGCAACATGACGGTCATGAGCAAATACGGCATCGGCCTGTACGCCTCGCTGGAAGCCGAAACCGGACTTGCCACGGGCTGGAAACAATGTGGCAGCGTGAATGTGGCCAGCACACCCGAACGCATGCAAGTGCTGCGCAAACAGGCATCCATGGCCAACAGTTTTGGCGTTGAGTGCCATGTAATTTCCGCGCGCGAGGCCGGCGAGCGTTACCCGATTCTGCGCACCGACGACCTGCACGGTGGTCTGTGGTTGCCGGGTGACGGCAAGGCCAATCCGGCGGACCTGTGCATGTCGCTGGCCAAGGGCGCGCGCAACCGCGGCGTGGCGATCCAGGAAGGCATTCAGGTAACCGGCGTGCTGGTCGAACGTGGCAGGGTGGTCGGCGTAAATACCACGCAGGGCGAGGTGCGCTGTGAAGTGCTCGTGAACTGTGCCGGCCAGTGGGCGCGCCAGTTCGGACGGCTCGCGGGTGTCAACGTGCCGCTGTATTCCGCCGAGCATTTCTACATAGTCACAGGCAGGATCGACGGTGTACATCCGATGCTGCCGGTGATGCGCGACCCGGATGGGTTTATCTATTACAAGGAAGAAGTCGGTGGCCTGGTAATGGGCGGCTTTGAGCCCGTCGCCAAGCCATGGAAAGTCGATCCGATCCCGGCCAGCTTTCAGTTCGAGCTGCTGGGCGAAGACTGGGACCAGTTCGAACCGCTTATGAAAAACGCGATCCACCGCACGCCGTGCCTGGAAACCGCCGAGATCAAGATGTTGCTCAACGGCCCGGAAAGTTTTACGCCGGACGGCAATTTCATATTGGGTGAAGCCCCCGAGCTACGCAACTATTTTGTGTGTGCCGGGTTCAACTCCGCCGGTATCGCCAACTCGGGCGGCGCCGGGCGATTGATCGCGGAGTGGATCATCGGCGGCGAGCCGAGTTCCGATTTGTGGGATGTGGATATCCGCCGTTTCGGCCCATTCACGGGCAACCGCAAAGCGCTGTTCGAACGCACCGCCGAGACCTTGGGTCTGCATTACGCAATGCGCTGGCCCCGGCAGGAACTGGAAACCGCGCGGCCGTTGCGCACGTCACCGCTATACGACCGGCTGCAAGCAAAGGGCGCCGAGTTCGGCAGCAAGAACGGCTGGGAACGCGCCAACTACTTTCGCGCCGACGGCGCTGCACGGGTACAACACACATTGGCCAAACCGCATTGGTTGCCATGGGTGGTTGAGGAGCAATGCGCCACACGCGAAACCGTCGCGCTGTATGACCAGAGTTCGTTCTCCAAACTTCAATTGCACGGGCGCGATGCGCTGGCGATTCTTCAGCGCCTGTGCGCGGCCGAAATGGATGTACCGATCGACAAAATGGTGTACACCCCGATGCTCAACGAACGGGGCGGCTTCGAGAGCGATGTGACGGTGATTCGCCAGGCCCCGGACCGGTCGGGCGACCGTTTCCTGATCGTCACCGGTGCCGGCCAGGCGGTACGTGATTTCGACTGGATTTCGCGCCATGTCGAAGATACGGAACAGGCCGTGCTGACCGACATCTCGGCCCTGTATTGCGTGTTGTCGGTAATGGGTCCCAAGGCGCCGGAACTGATGGCGCGCGTAAGCCCGGACGATCTGTCGAAACAAGGCCTGACGTTTTCCTGGACCAAATTCATAGACCTCGGTTTTGCGCGGCTGCGCGTCGCGCGTATGGCATATGTCGGTGGCCCGGGATTTGAACTTTACGTGCCGGTGGAAATGGCCCGCCACGTCTACTTGGCGTTGACCGAAGCCGGTGCGGATCTGGGCCTGCGCGACGCCGGTTATTTTGCGCTGGACGCACTGCGTATCGAGATGGGCCGGCGCGCCTGGGGTGCCGAGCTTGGGCCCGACGAAACACCGTTCGAAGCCGGTTTGCTGGGAGCCATCAAGTTGGACAAGGCAACGCCTTTCGTCGGCCAACAGGCGCTGTTGCAACAGCTGGGCAAACCGTTGCGCAAGAAACTTATCACACTGGTGCTGGACTCCGCGGACGCCTACGTCTGGGGCGGCGAAGCCATCCTCGTCGATGGCGCGGCGGTGGGAGAAATCTCTTCGGCCGGCTGGAGCCCGAAAGCCGGTGCGTGCGTAGCGCTTGGATATATACGCGGCGACGCGGCGCGGATTCCTCATCGCGGCAGCGCGGCGCAAATAGAGCTGTGGGGCGAAAAGCTGAGCGTGAAGTTGTATGACCAATGGCCGCTCAGAGCGGCTCCATGAGTCCGCTTTCGTTCAACGCCTTGATGATCATGCGGTTCAGCAGCCGGTAGCGATGCGCCGGCCCGCTGTGGGCCACCGCCATGGTGCCGGGCGCCAGCGACATCTTGGTCGGCAAGACACGGATCAGGCCGCTGTCGATCTCGGTTTTCATCAACGCAGTCGGCAACACCGCGACGCCCTGGCCTTCCACGATCAGACGTGCCATCAGCGCCAGCGAGTTGCAGCTGCTGACATGTTCCGGCTCCACCTCGGCCACGCTGAACCAGTGCGACATCGAGATAAAAATCGTGGACGGGTTAGGCATAGTGAAGATCGGCAACTTGCGTAGATCACGTGGCTGTATGACACGTTTGGGCAGCTTGAACCGATGGCTGGCCATCCATGCCAGCGCCACACGCCCCACCGGCTCCACCGTGATGGTGTCGTTGACCTGCGGGTCGGTCAGGATGGCCACGTCCAGTTCACCGGCGTTGAGTTTGCGGCTCAGCGACGCGCCCACATCGAGCGTGAGTTCGACCTTGAGCTCGGGGTAACTTGCGATAAAACGCGGCAACAGCCGCGGTAGTGCCAGCAAGGCCACCGACTCGACCGCTCCGAGCCGCAACAGGCCGCGCAAGGTTCGGTTGCTGCCGCTGTGTTGCGCGATGTCGTCGCTGAGCCGCAACATGCGATCGACCGAATCGACCATGCCGCGTCCGCGTGTCGTCAGCTCCGCTTTTTGCCGGTCGCGCTCGAACAGGCGTGCGCCCAGCAGATTTTCCAGTTCGGCGATACGCGCCGAAACCGTGGGCTGGGTGATGTGCAGGTGGCGCGCCGCCGCGTGAAAGCTGCCCAGCCGCGCAATCCAGTAGAAGGCTTCGAGTTGTGCCAGAGAAGCTCGCATGATCAAAAAATCTTATCACGCCGCAGGAAAATTCCGATTACCTCCAAGCGGCCACTGACGGCTACATTGGGCTGCCGGATGCGGCTTCTTCGCACCGGCCAGTCCAACCGACCGACAGGGCGTAGATGCACCAAATTGGCTTTGATGTGGGGGGAACGTTCACCGACCTGGTGGTGGCCGACGGCCGCACCGGCATCCATACGCTCAAGGTGTTGTCGACGCCCGACGACTACAGCCGCGGCATTCTCAACGGCGTGGCCCAGATGGTCGGCGCCGGCGTACTGCGCCCGGGTGTCATCGACCGCATGGTGCACGCGTTCACCGTGGCCACCAATGCGCTGCTCACGCGCACCGGCGCCCGTGTCGGCCTGATCACCACGCTGGGTTTTCGCGATGTGCTGGAGATCGGCCGTCTGCGCATGCCGCAGCTCTACAACATGGACTGGGACAAGCCGGTGCCGCTGGTGCGCCGGGCATTACGGCTGGAAGTGCGTGAACGCATGTCGGCGCTGGGCGAAGTGATCGAGCCACTGCATGAAGAAGACGTGTCCGCCGCAGTCGACGCCTTGCTGGCTGACGGCGTGGACTCGATCGCGGTGTGCCTGTTGCACTCGTATGTGAATGCCGCACACGAGCGGCGTGTGGTGGACCTGGTGCGCGCGCGCGCGCCGCAGATCGCAGTGTCCGCCTCGTTTCAGGTGTTGCCCGAGATCCGCGAGTTCGAGCGCACCAGCACCACCGTGGTCAACGCCTTCATCAAGCCGGTGGTCGACACCTACCTCGGTGCGTTGGAGCGCGGTCTGCAACGCGTCGGCGCCAGCGCGCCACTGATGGTGATGCAGTCGGCTGGCGGCGTGATGAAGGCCGCCACGGCGCGTCAGTTGCCGGCCTATTGCATCGAGTCGGGCCCTGCCGCCGGCGCAGTGGGCGCCGCCGCGCTGGGCCGCATGCTGGGCATACCGAACATCATCGCCTTCGACATGGGCGGCACCACCGCCAAAGCCTGCCTGATCGAGAACGGCGAGCCGCGCCTGACCGACCAGCTGGAAGTCGGAGCCGCGCTCAATGCCGGGCAACGCCTGTTGAGCGGCGGCGGCTACGTGGTGCGCGCGCCGGCCATCGACCTGGCCGAGATCGGTGCCGGCGGTGGCAGCCTGGCGTGGATCGATGCGGGCGGTGCCTTGCGCGTCGGACCCAAAAGCGCGAGTTCGGTGCCGGGCCCGGCCTGTTACGGGCGCGGCGGCCTGGTGCCGGCCGTGACCGACGCCAACGTGGTGCTGGGGTTTCTGAATCGCAGCCATTTGCTCGACGGCGCGATGCCGATCGACCACGCGGCCGCCGAAGCCGCGATCCAGCGCGACATTGCCGGCCCGCTGAATATGGCGCTGCATGAGGCCGCGTACGGCATCCACGAAGTGGCCAACGCCACCATGGTGCGTGCGGTGCAGGCCGTGACCAGCGAGATCGGCCGCGCACCATCCGACTTCACCATGATCGCGTTTGGCGGCAGCGGGCCGGTGCATGCCGCGTCGCTGGCATTACACGCCGGCATTGCCCACATCGTGGTGCCGCCGGCCTCGGGGGTGTTCAGCGCGTTTGGCCTGTTGTTTACCCGCATCGAGCATCGGCTGGTGCGCACCTGCAGCGTCGATGCGGCGCTGGCCGACGCCGGCAAACTGAACCTGCTGGCGACCGAGCTGCAACGCGAAGCCGGCGAACTGATGCTGGCCGAGGGAGTGGCGGCCGCCGACAGCGAAAACCACTTCCTGCTCGACCTGCGATATCGCGGGCAAAGCTCCGAGCTGGGCATCCCGGTGGGCTTGCCGTTGACGGCCGCGACCATCCAACAGGCGACGCAAGACTTTCACACTGAACACGAACGCACTTATGGTTATCACAGCCCGCAGGAAGCGACCCAGATCGTGAATGTGCGGCTGCGTGTACGCGCCTGCGCAGGCGAGGCGATCGAGGTCCGTGCCGACCGTATCAACCCGGCTGTGCGCGAACGGGCGGGTGGTGTCGCCGGCCAGCGCCGGGTGTACTTCGGCCAGCGCTGGGGCTGGCAAGACACGCCGGTGGTGCGGCGCGAAACGCTGGACGCCACGACGGGCCCGCTGGTGATCGAGGAGTACGACACCACCATCGTTGTGCCGCCGGGCGCGCTGGTGCGGCGCGACGCCACCGGTAGCGTTCACATCGACCTGACTCCTTTACTGTGAGCACCTGACTCCATGACCACTAGCCAAGTGATCCAGCGCGACCCGATCCGCCTCGAACTCCTGAAGAACGCGTTTGCCGCGATCTCGGACGAAATGGCGGCCACCGTGGTGCGCACCGCGCGTTCCTATGTGATCAAGGAGGCGATGGACTTCTCCACCGGCCTGATCGATGCGCAGGGCAACCTGATTTCGCAGGGCCTGTGCCTGCCGATGCACATGGGCTCGTTCCCGCCCACGATCGAGACCATCATCGCGCGTTTCAAGGGCGACATGCACGAGGGTGACGTCTACATCACCAACGACCCCTACACCGGCGGCGGCACCCACCTGCCCGATATCTACGTTTTCAAGCCGATTTTTTTCGAAGGCCTATTGCTGGGCTTTTCAGCCGCTATCGGCCACCAGACCGACATCGGCGGCCGCGTGGCCGGTGGCAATGCCTGCGACAACACCGAGATCTACCAGGAAGGCCTGCGCCTGCCGCCAGTACGGCTGTTCAGCAAAGGGGTCATCAATCAGGACTTGATGGCGATCCTGTGCCTCAACGTGCGCCTGCCCGACAAGGTCAGCGGCGACGTGATGGCCACCGTCGCCGCGTGTACCCGTGGCGAACGCGCCATGCAGGGGTTGGCCAAGCGATACGGCGTCGAGGTGCTGGTGGCCGAGATAGCGCATTTGCTTGACTACACCGAGAAGATGACACGCGCCGAACTGTCGACCCTGGCCGACGGTGAGTGGACCTTCGATGACTTCCTGGACGACGACGGTTTCAGCGAAGACGCGATCCGCATCCGTTGCCGCATCACCAAGCGGGGCTCGGATCTATCGGTCGATTTCGCCGGCAGCTCGCCGCAGGTGCGCGGCTCGATCAACCTGCCGTTCTCGATGACGCAGTCGTGCACCTATGCGTGCGTGCGGTGCATCTTGGACGCCAGCCTGCCGACCAACAGCGGCTTCATGCGGGTGCTCAAGGTCACGGCCGAGCCCGGTACGGTGGTCTTCCCGAC